>VFKS01000036.1 GCA_009885425.1 Novosphingobium sp. | reverse complement strand
TGGTTGCCACGACTGGCCAGCAGCAGGTCCGCGATATGCCGCCTGAAGTCGCGCGGATGTTCAACGCCCCGGCCTTTGCGCTCACCCAAATCCGTCTGACGGTGGTTTCGACCGTGCCCAAAGGCATTGTCCACATCGACGAGAATACCGAGGTTGAGCTGCGCGAGCAATTTGAGGAAGCGCGGGGGAGTCGCGGCGATGTCAATTACGACGACGTCGGCGGGATGGGCGATACGATCCGGCAGTTGCGCGAAATGGTCGAACTGCCGCTGCGTTATCCCGAATTGTTCATCCGGCTTGGCGTCGATCCCCCCAAAGGCGTGCTGCTCCACGGCCCGCCGGGGACCGGCAAGCCCCGGCTGGCGCGGGCAGTGGCGAATGAAAGCGAAGCCAGTTTTTTCACCATCAACGGCCCCGAAATCATGGGCAGCGCCTATGGTGAGAGTGAGCGGCGGCTGCGCGAGGTGTTTGAGGAAGCCGCCAAAGCCGCGCCTTCGATCGTGTTCATTGATGAGATCGATTCGATCGCGCCCAAGCGCTCCGGCACTCCGGGAGAGGCCGAAAAGCGGCTGGTTGCGCAGCTACTGACGCTGATGGATGGCCTTGGCACGAGCACCGGGATCGTGGTGATCGCCGCGACCAATCGCCCCGACGCAATCGACGAAGCGCTGCGCCGTCCCGGCCGGTTTGACCGCGAAATCGTGGTCGGCGTTCCGGATGAGAAGGGCCGCCGCGAAATCCTCGGAATTCACACCCGCGGAATGCCGCTGGCCGAAGGGGTTGACCTCGATGAGCTGGCCCGCACCACCCACGGCTTTGTCGGCGCGGACCTCGGTGCTGTGGCGCGCGAAGCAGCGATGGACGCGGTGCGGCGGATCATGCCGCAGCTTGATCTGGAAGCGCAGACGATCCCGCCCAAGGTGCTCGAAGACCTGACCGTGACGCGCGAGGATTTTGTGAACGCGCTCAAACGCGTCCAGCCATCGGCGATGCGCGAAGTTATGGTCGAGGTGCCGAACGTCCGCTGGGCCGATATCGGCGGCGCGGACGAGGCGCAGGCCAAGCTGAAGGAGGGGATCGAGCTCCCCCTCAAAAACCCCGAGGCGTTCCGGCGGCTCGGCATCCGTCCAGCCAAGGGCTTTCTGCTCTATGGCCCGCCCGGCACCGGCAAGACCCTGCTGGCCAAGGCGGTCGCCAAGGAGAGCGAGGCCAACTTCATTTCGATCAAGAGCAGCGACCTGCTGAGCAAATGGTACGGCGAAAGCGAGCAGCAGATCAGCCGATTGTTCGCCCGCGCCCGCCAGGTTGCGCCCTGCGTGATCTTTATCGACGAGATTGACAGTCTGGTTCCGGCGCGCGGATCCAGCGGGAACGAGCCGCAGGTGACCGCGCGGGTGGTGAACACGATCCTCGCTGAAATGGACGGGATGGAAGAACTGTCGTCAGTGGTGCTGATCGGCGCAACCAACCGCCCGGGCTTGGTCGATCCGGCGCTGCTGCGCCCCGGCCGGCTCGACGAGCTGGTCTATGTCGGCACGCCCGATGCCAAGGGCCGGACGCATATCCTGAAGATCCACACCAGCAAGATGCCGCTGGCGAAGGACGTTGACCTCAGCGCCATCGCCGCCGAGGCCGAACGCTTCACTGGCGCCGATCTGGAAGACCTGACCCGCCGCGCCGGGCTCGCCGCGATCCGCAGCCGCGGGGCCAAAGTCAAGACGGTTACCGGCGCCGACTTCAAGGAAGCCCTGACCGATTCGCGGGCCACAGTCTCGGCCGAAATGGAAGCCGAATACGCCAAGCTGAAAGGCGAACTCAAAAAGCGGGCGGCGGCGATCAATCCGATGCCGGTTGGCTTCGTGGCGCCAGGGATGGTGAGTTCAACGCGGGATAAGAAGCATGGGTGAGGGGGCGGCGGCGCCTTAGGCTAGTGCGCCGCCCCCCAACTCTTGCCCGTCCCAATCTCAACCCCCAATGGCACGCTCAGCACCACCGCCGGTTCCGCAGCGCCCGCCATTACGCTGCGGATTACTTCGCTGGCGGCGGCCACATCGCCTTCGGGCAGTTCGAACACCAGTTCGTCGTGGACCTGCAGCAGCATCCGGACATGGCCCAGCCCGGCGGCCTCCAGCGCGGGCATCATCCTCACCATCGCGCGTTTGATGATGTCGGCGCTGGTGCCCTGGATTGGAGCGTTGATCGCGGCGCGTTCGCTGCCTTGGCGCTCGGCTTGCTGGCTTGAGGAAATGCGCGGGAACCAGCATTTGCGGCCGAGCAGGGTCTCGGAATAGCCGCGCTCGCGCACCGACGCCAAGGTATCGTGGATGTAGCGCTGAATGCCGGGGAAGCGCTGGAAATAGAGGTCGATAACGGCCTGCGCCTCGTCCGAGGTCATCCCCAGCCGCCCGGCCAGACCCCAGCGGCTGATCCCGTAAAGGATCGCAAAGTTGACGGTCTTGGCCCGGCCGCGGGTGTCGCGGTTGACCTCTCCGAACATCTCCAGAGCGGTGCGGGCGTGAATGTCTTCGCCCGCCGCGAAGGCCTCTTTCAGTTCGGGCACGTCGGCCATATGCGCGGCCAGGCGCAGCTCAATCTGGCTGTAGTCGGCAGCGAGGATCACATTGCCGGCGTCAGCGACGAAGGCGTGGCGGATCTGGCGGCCGATCTCGGTGCGGATCGGGATGTTCTGCAGGTTCGGCTCGGTGGACGACAGCCGTCCGGTCTGCGCACCGACCAGACTGTAGCTGGTATGGACCCGGCCGGTCGTGGGGTTGATCGCCCCCTGCAAGGCTTCGGTATAGGTTGAGCGCAGCTTGGAGAGCTGGCGCCATTCGAGCACTTTGCTGGCCACCGGCGCGCCTTCACCGTCGAGCCGTTCGAGCACCGATTGGTCGGTTGAATACTGTCCGGTCTTGCCCTTCTTGCCGCCTTTGTAGCCGAGCTTGTCAAACAGGATTTCGCCCAGCTGTTTGGGGCTTCCGATGGTGAAAGCCTGCCCGGCCAGTTCGTGTATCTCGCCTTCCAGCTTGCCAATTTCGGTGGCGAAAGTGGCGGAAAGCCCGGCCAGCGCCTCGCGGTCAACCTTGATCCCGTGGCGCTCCATCTGCGCCACCACCGGCACCAGCGGCCGGTCAACGCGTTCATAGACCCGCGTGCCGCCTTCGTCCGACAAGCGCGGCTTGAGCAGGCGGTGGAGCCGCCAGGTCACTTCGGCGTCTTCGGCGGCATATTCGGTGGCCCGGTCCAGCGGCACTTCGCCAAACGGGATCGCCTTCTTGCCGGTTCCGCAAACCTCTTTGAAGGCGATGCAGCTGTGGCCGAGGTGGCGCATCGCCAGTTCGTCCATTCCATGCCCGCCGCCGATACCGTCGGTGCTGCGTCCCGCATCAAGATCGAAGCTTATCACCATCGTATCGTCAATCGGGCCGACGGTGATGCCGTGGCGGGCCAGCACGTTGAGATCGTATTTGGCATTTTGGCCCACTTTCAGCACCGCATCGCTTTCGAGCAGTGGCCTTAGTAGTTCGATGGCCCGCCCAGTGGCGATCTGAGTGGGCTTTTCGGCAAACATATCACTGCCGCCGTGGCCGAGCGGGATGTAGCAGGCCTGCCCCGGCCCCAGCGCCAGACTGATCCCAGTGAGGTCTGCGGAAATCGCATCAAGCGCGCTGGTTTCGGTATCGAACGCCACCAGCCGTGCGGCGAAGGCCCGCGCGATCCAGCCCGCCAGCGCATCCTCGTCCTGCACGCAGGCATAAAGAGTTCGGTCAATAGGCTGTAGTTCGGCCAGTGCCTGGCGGCTCCCGCCCGGTACGGTCACGGCCCCGGCGGTCACCGGCCTGGCCGGGTTGAGCTGGACCTTGCGTTCCGGGCTGCCGCGGCCTTCGCCGAGCCGCTTGAGCAGCGAATTGAACCCATGTTCTTGGAGGAACAGAGCCAGCGGTTCGGGCGGGATCGCGGTGAGCTTGAAATCGTCGAGCGCCACCGGCAGGTCGCAGTCTTCCTTCAGTTGGACCAGCACCCTGCTAAGTCTGGCCATGTCGGCCTGTTCGATCAGGCTTTCCTGCATCTTGCTCGGTTTCATCGTCGGCGCGGCGGCCAGAGCGGCTTCAAGGCTGCCAAATTCCTGGATCAGCTTGGTCGCAGTCTTCGGCCCGATCCCGCGAATGCCGGGAACATTGTCGACCGCATCGCCCATCAAGGCCAGCACATCGCCGACCAGATCGGGCGCAACCCCGAATTTCTCGGCCACTTCGGGAATGTCGATCCGGACATTCTTCATAGTGTCGAGCATATCGATGTGGCCTGCCCCGCAAGGCCCGATCAGCTGCATCAGGTCCTTGTCGGACGAGACGATCGTCACGTCCCAACCCCGATGGGCGGCGGCGCGGGCATAGGAGGCGATCAGATCGTCGGCCTCAAGCCCCACTTCTTCGATGCAGGGCAGGCTGAAGGCGCGGGTGGCATCGCGGACTAGCGGGAACTGCGGCTTGAGGTCTTCGGGCGCGGGTGGGCGGTTAGCCTTGTAGTCGGGAAAGATATCGTTGCGGAAACTCTTGCCGCTGGCGTCGAGGATCACCGCCATATGGGTCGGTCCCTCGGCCTTGTTGAGATCGTCGGCCAGCTTCCACAGCATGGTGGTATAGCCATAGACCGCGCCGACCGGCACGCCGCGCGGATTGGTCAGCGGCGGCAGGCGGTGATAGGCACGAAAGATATAGGCCGATCCGTCGACCAGATAGAGATGTTGTTTGGGCTCCATAGGCCCCTGACTAGCAGGCTGTGCGGGCAAGAGTAAGACCCGGCAGCGGCGTGATTCGCTGGGGCTCTGGTCGCCGAAATTCAGCTCGTCTTGGCAGAGAAACGCCTCGCCGGATTCGTGAAATGGAAGATTACTGCCATTTTTCAGATAGATCACAGCAATCTCTTGCATCGCGAAAAGAAGGCCATTACATGGCGCGATGAAGTCTACCGGAAAGGTAGTATTTCCGCGCGGTCGCTTCCAATTCCGGATGCGGGCGGGCGTGGTCCACAGTGTTGATCAAGGAATACATTCATGCGCAAGATCGTTCTCGTAGCCGTTGCTGCCCTGGCCCTTTCGGCTTGCTCGAAGGAAGCCACCGACGCTGCTGCCACCGTTTCGGAAGCCGCTGCTGAAGCTTCGGGCACTGTCTCGGAAGCTGCTGACGCCGGTGCCGCCAAGGTTTCGGAAGCCGCCAAGGAAGGCGCCGCTGCCGTTTCGGAAGCTGCTGCTGACGGCGCTGACAAGGTCGAAGACACCGCGGCTCAGGCCAAGGAAGTCGCTGACGAAGCCATGAAGAAGGGCGTCTAAGCGCTTTCTGACGGTTTGAAGATTGGGGGCGCGGGGGAAACCTCGCGCCCCTTTTCTATGCCTGCACTGCATCGCGCCTTGATCTTGTTTAATCGCGCGATTAAACCCTGTCCTCGACCGGCGCTTACGCCCGGCGGGAGAGTTGGTTTGAGCGTTTCCCTCACCCAGGGCCTGACCAGCGCACTCGCGCGGATCGACTTGCCCGCACCAGACGAGCTTGAGCGGCTATCGGGCGGCGCTAACATGGAAAGCTGGCGGTTCAGCGCCGGTGATGCGATCTGCGTGCTGCGCCGCGCGCCATCGCTCGAAATGATGGCTGGGCGCCCGCTGGATCATGCCGCCGAAGCCGCCCTGATCCGCGCCGCCTATGCTGCCGGTGTCATGGCGCCCGAAGTGCTGGTTGAACTCGTGCCCGAGGATGGAATCGGTTCGGGCTATGTGATGCGCTCGATTGCCGGTTCACCCGATCCCAACCTGTTCCTGGCCGAGGCTGACCCGCAGACCGGGATCGCGGATATTGCACGCGAATTGGCCAAGACCCACCAGACCGATTGCAGCGGACTGACCGTGCCGGTGATGGACACCGCTCAGGCGCTCGGCGATCTGCGGGCCCGGTTTCTCGAATATGGTGGGGATCGCCCGATCCTGGCGCTGGCGCTGCACTGGCTGGAGGCGAACATTCCCCCGCCGGTTACACCCCGACTGGTCCATGGCGATTTCCGGCTCGGCAACCTGATGTTCGACCATGGCCGGCTGACCGGGGTGCTCGACTGGGAACTGGCGCATCTGGGTGACTGGCACGAGGATCTGGCGTTCGGCTGCATGACCGTTTGGCGATTTTCGCGCCCTGACCGGCCCGGCTATGGCCTGACCACGGTTGAGGAACTCGCAGCAACCTATCAAGCAGCTGGCGGCGAGGCCTTCGATCCGGCGCGGTTCCGGTTCTGGACGATTTACCGGACCTTCTGGTGGGCGCTGGGCTGCTTGCAGATGGGCGGGTTCTGGCGGGCCGGGCATGATCGCTCGATTGAGCGAGTCGTGGTAGCGCGGCGCACCGCCGAACAAGAACTCGACCTGCTGTTGATGCTGGAGGATCTGGCCCCCGAGGCTGAGCGGGCGCGCGCTTTACCGGCCGCGACGCCGCCACTCGCGCCGACTGAAGGCGAGCCAAGCGGCGCAGAAATCCTCACCGCGATCTCGGAATGGCTGGCCAGCGACATCAAGCCGCTGGTCGCAGGCCGGGGCAAGTTCGATCTCGCGGTCGCCCGCAACGCGCTGGGGATTGTCGCGCGCGAGATCGAACAGCGCCCCTGCGCCACCGACGCTGCGCTCGCTGCCGATTTGATGTCGGGGAAGTCCGATCTGACGACGCCGGGTCTTTTGGCCAAGCTTCGCCGCTCTGCCTTGGCCAAACTCACTGCCGATATGCCGAAATATCCCGCCCTTGCCGCCGCGCGGGCGAAATGGGAAGGAACCTGATATGGACTTTGCGCTACCCCAAGAGCTCATTGCCTACCTCGCCGAGTTGGACCAATTCATCGCGGCCGAGATCAAGCCACTCGAGCAGCAGGATGACAACATCCGCTTCTTCGATCACCGCCGCGAATATGCCCGGACCGATTTTGAGAACCAAGGCCTGCCGCGCCACGAATGGGAAATGCTGCTGCGCGAAGCTTCGATACGGGCCGACAAGGCCGGGCACTGGCGCTTTTCCGCGCCAAAGAAATACGGCGGCAAGGATGGATCGAACCTGTGGATGGCAGTGATTCGCGACAAGTTTGCGGCCAAGGGACTGGGGCTGCACAACGATTTGCAGAATGAGCATTCGATCGTCGGTAACTTCCCGTTCGTGGCGATGTACGAGCATTTCGGCACGCCCGAGCAACAGGACGAATTCATCCTCGGCGGGTTCAATCGGACCCGCCGGGTCGCCTTTGGTCTGACCGAACCCGATCATGGTTCCGATGCAACCCACATGGAAACCCGCGCTGTGCGCGAAACCCGCGATGGGGTTCCGGGCTGGCGGATCGACGGGCGCAAGATGTGGATCACCGGTATGCACATCGCGACCCATTGCGCCGCGTTCTGCCGGACCAGCGGCAAGGATGGCGACGCCAAGGGGATCACTTGCCTGCTGGTTCCGATCGAAAACCCCGGCATGGTGGTTGACGAGTACATGTGGACCTTCAACATGCCGACCGACCACCCGCGAATGCATTTCGAGAATTGCTGGGTGCCGGAATCGGCGGCGCTCGGACCGGTCGATGGCGGGCTGTCGATTGCACAGAGCTTTGTCCACCAGAACCGGATCCGGCAGGCCGCCAGCTCGCTTGGTGCGGCGACTTATTGCGTTGAGGAATCGGTCAAATATGCCCGGCAGCGCAAGCCTTTCGGGCAGGAACTGGCGCGCAATCAAGGTATCCAGTTCCCGCTGGTCGAACTCGCAACCCAGTGCGAGATGCTACGAGCGATGATTTACAAGACCGCCTGGGAGATGGACCAGCTCCCCCACAAGGAACTGGAGCATCAGCTCTCTGACAAAATATCGATGTGCAATTACTACGCCAACCGGCTGGTATGCGAAGCGGCTGACCGGGCGATGCAGGTCCATGGCGGGATCGGCTATTCGCGGCACAAGCCGTTCGAACACATCTATCGCCACCACCGCCGCTATCGGATCACCGAAGGCGCCGAAGAAATCCAGATGCGCAAGGTTGGCGCCTATCTGTTCGGCTATCTCGGGCCGAGGAAGGCGCTCTACGCCAAATAGTTCAGGGCCAAATAGTTCAGGGAAGGCGGGTCAGCGTCAGATCGTCAAACCGGACCTCTTCGCTCCCCGGCGCCTGCCAAAGCGTGAGGAACGGTGCGGCGCAGCCCTCGCCGATGCTGACTACGGCCTGAAACTGCCCGTTGCTGCCCGCAAGTGCTTCAACCTCAACCGGGATCCGGCCGGTCGGGTTGCAGGATAGCGAGAGCTGCGCGCCGATGGCCGGCTTGCTGCTGCTGTCCTGCGCAGTCCAGCTCAGCCGATATCGGCCCGCCGGCACCGCCAGCATCTGCCAGGCAACCGGCTGCGCGGTCGGTCCGCCGACCCGGACCAGCAATCCGCTGGCGCCAGCGCGGCTTTGGGCTGCGGGCATGGCTGAGACATCGCCGCTGCCGACCAGGTTCCATTCGAACGGCACCGGCGGACGCGACACCGGCAGCGCGGCGAAGTGCGGATCGGCGATCCCGGGTACAGCAGCGGGGCAGTGCCCCTGCCACAGCTGGCGAGCCTCGAGCGGCCCGCCTGCCAGGACCAGGCGGACCACCAGTGGTGACACGGCGTCGCAGCCCCACGGTTTGGCTGAAAGGCTGCCCACCACCGCGGCGCGGTTGCGCAGGGCGGGCAATTCCAGCATTGAGGCGTGCTGCAGATAGGACTTGGTCCAGGCCGGGCGCAGCGCCAGCCGCTCGGCCAGTGCAGCGCGGCCCTGCGGCGTTGCTTCGAACTGCGCCAGCAGCATATCGCGAACCGGGAAATCAGGCGCCTGCCGCAGCACCGCATCGATGCGCAGGGCGGCTAGCTGCATCTGTCCCGCATTTAGCGCCGCATTCATGAAGTAGAGTTGGGTCAGCGGATCGCGCCAGCCAAATTGCGCCGCTACCCGGAAAGATCGGTCGGCCTTGACGTTCTGTCCGGCGGCCAACTGCGTCGCCCCGAGCAAAGCGGTTGAGCGCGGGTCGATCGGATCGGCGATGACGGCCTGCTCGGCGGCAGCCATCGCCAACGACTTGTCACCCGCCTGAAGCGCCACGGCGGCAGCGCTGCGAAGCGCCTCTGCGGCCAAAAAGCCCGGCACAAAGCGGGCCAGCTGCGGATTTTTCGCCGAGGCCCGATCAAGTCCGTTGCCCAGCGCCAGAGCGGCAAAAGCCGCCACTGTTCCCAGCATGGCTAGACGGGAAAGGGAGCGTGCCATGCGCGGCTTATTTCTTCTTTTTCTTGTCGGACGAATTGTACGAGTAATAGTCGTAGCCGTAATATTCCGAATAGCCGTGGCTCAGCTTTGATGGATCGAACATGGTCAACACGGCCCCCAACAGGACCGGTCGCATGGTCCGCAAACGCCGCAGCGAAGCCTTGAGCGAACCGCGCCGGGCGCGTTCGGATTCGATGATGAAGATCACCCCTTCGACCAGGGCTGAGATCAACGGGGCGTCGGCTAGCCCCAAGATCGGTGGACTGTCGAATACGACCACATCGTAGCGCGCGGTCAGTTCCTCGATCAGCTCTTCCATCCGGATCGACGCGATCAGTTCGGTCGGGCTAGGCGGGACCGGGCCAGAAGTGATGACATCAAGATTCTTGAGCCCCGACGGCTTGACCACGTGGTCGACGCTGTCCTGATTGGTCAGCAGGGTCGACATGCCCTTTTCGTTGTCCAGATCAAGCCGACGGTGAACCGATGGGCGCCGCAGATCGACATCGACCAGCAATACCTTGCGGCCCATCCGGGCAAAACCCTGAGCAATCGCATAGCTGGTAGTGGTCTTGCCTTCAGCGGGCTGCGAGCTGGTGACCAGCAGCGATTTGGGCAGACCATGGCTGGTCGAATAGAGCAGCGCACCGCGCAGCGAGTTGTAGCCTTCGGATACCGGTGATTTCGGATCGGCCAGCGCCTCGTCTGGGTTGGCTTCGCGTGAGCGTGGAATGACCCCGAGCAGCGGCAACTCCAGCTTGTGCTCGACATCTTCGGGAACCCGCACGGTATCGTCAAACTGGTTACGCAGGAAGGTGGTGACCCCGGCCAGTCCAAGCCCGATCAGCAAGGCATAGGAGAGGTTCTTCATCAGATTTGGCGAGGAATGTGAGAGCGGCGCTTCAGCGCGATCGACAATTGCAATATTGCTGTTGCTGATCCCGGCCGAGGCGTTGAGTTCCTTGTAGCGTTGCAGCAGCCCGTCATAGAGCGCGCGGTTGGTATCCGCCTCGCGCGCCAGCAGGTTATATTCGACCGAGCGGTCCTGCTCGGACAGCGA
>VFKS01000092.1 GCA_009885425.1 Novosphingobium sp. | reverse complement strand
CACAAAACCGTGCCCGAAATCCGCTATATCTCGGCGCACGGCCAGATGTCGGCCAGCGAAGTCGAAGAGCGGATGAGTGCGTTCTACGAGAAGAAGTACGAGGTGCTGGTTTCGACCACCATCGTCGAGAGCGGCCTCGATATCCCCAGTGCCAACACGATCATCATCCACCGGGCTGATCGGTTTGGCCTGGCGCAGCTCTATCAGCTGCGCGGACGGGTCGGCCGGGCCAAGCTGCGGGCCTATGCTTACCTGACCACGCTGGCGGACAACCAGCTGTCCGAAGTGGCGGAAAAGCGGCTGAAAGTGCTGGGCGATCTCGATTCACTCGGCGCCGGGTTCCAACTCGCCAGCCACGATCTCGATATTCGCGGGGCGGGCAATCTGCTGGGGGATGAGCAATCGGGCCACATCCGCGAGGTTGGGTTTGAACTGTACCAGTCGATGCTGGAGGACGCGATTCTGGCGGCCAAAGCGGGCGAGCTGGGCCTGGCGCGCGAACGCCACTCGCTCAACCCGCAGATTACGGTCGATGCACCGATCATGATCCCGGAGGACTACGTGCCCGATCTGGCGGTCCGGATGGCGCTCTATCGCCGCCTCAACGATGCCGAGGACGCCCAAGAGGTCGAGAGCCTGTCTGCCGAGATGATCGACCGGTTCGGCCCGCTGCCGCAGCCGACCACCAATCTGGTCAAGCTGATCCAGATCAAGCGGCAAGCGATCGAGGCGCATATTTCCAAGATCGATGTTGGCGCCAAGGGTACGCTGGTTTCGTTCCATCAAGACAGCTTCCCCGATCCGGCTGGCCTGATCGCCTATGCCGCCCGGCTGGAAGGCACGATCAAACTGCGCCCCGACAGCAAGATCGCAGTGACCCGCGCCTGGGGCAGCGCCGAAGCGCGGCTGAACGGGCTGTTCCAGCTTACCAAGGGCCTGGCGCAAATCGCGCGGAAGGCGCGCTGACGTCGTCCCGGACTTGATCCGGGACCGCTGGCGGTAACACGCAAGCTCGCGTCAAAGCGGCCAGCGGTCCCGGATCAAGTCCGGGACGACGATTTGGCCAGATTCCCAAATTCCGCCGCGCCCATCGGCTGAGCGCGCAGGAAGCCCTGATAGAACGCACAGCCCTCTGCGGCGGCCAGCACGCGCTGGGCTTCGCTTTCCACCCCTTCGGCAATTACCGCCAGATCAAGCGCCCCAGCCATGGCCAAAATCGCCCGCAGCACCGCCAAATCGCGCGGATCGTCGGCGCCTTCGATCATCGATCGATCGAGCTTGAGGTAATGCAGCGGCAGCAGCTTTAAATAGCGGAAGTTGCAGAACCCTGCCCCGAAATCGTCGAGCGCGGTGCGCATTCCCTGCGCGGTCAGGTGTTCGAGCGCCAGGGCGGCGTGGGCAACATCGGCGAGCAGGACCTGCTCGGTTACTTCCAGCGTCAGTCGCTCAGCCGGAAACCCGCTTGCGGCGACCAAGGCGGCAAATTCGTGGGCGAAATTGCCCTGCGCCAGATCGTTGGGTGTCACATTGAGCGACAGCCGCAGGTGTTCGGGCCAGTTTTTGGCACCAGTCAGCGCGGTCTGCGCGATATGGCGGGAAAGTTGAGTCACATGATCGGCCCGCTCGGCAATCGCGAACAGGGCTCCGGCACCAATCCTGCCGAGCCGCGGGTGGTTCCACCGCGCCAAAGCCTCGGCCCCGGTCAGGTTGTCATCGGCGCAGGACCATTGCGGCTGATAGACCACTTCGATTTCGCCGCGATCCAGCGCGTGGAGCAGATCACTTTCCAGCAATGCAGCACTGCGTCCGGCCCGGACCGCTTCGCCATCGGCCCAGCTCAATCGCCGCCCCTGCGCCGCCATCAACGATGCCAGGGTCTGCCCAAGCCGGTCGAGCAGCGAATCCGCCTCCTCCCCGCCGAGCGAGCGCAACAGGGCGCCGCGCGGGGAAAGTCGCAGGGTGTTCCCGCCGACTGGGATCGGCACGGCCAGCCGGTCGAGCAGTTGCGCGCCAACCAGCTGCCAGCGCTCGCGGCTGCAAAGCTCGTTCGTGAGCAGCAAAAACTGCCCGCCGCCGCCGCGCGCTGCGATCCACGCGCCTTCCAGCTCGCCATGGGCAAAGTGGCGGATTCGGGCGGCAACTTCGGCCAAGGCGGCGTCACCTGCGGCAGCGCCATAGGCCAGATTGACCGCATCGAACCGCCTCAGCCCGATCAGCAGGCCGTGAACCGGCTCGCCCCGCGCCAGCCAATCGACCAGTCGCGCCCGCGCCGCATCGCGGACCAGCAGACCGGTCAGCGCATCGCTGCGCACAGGGTTGGCGTCGGGATGCAAAGCGTCCATCCTGCGGCGCATAGCACAAGGCCCCTACCAAAGTGTTCCAATTGCCCATATGCACGCCAGCATCATGCGCAAAACCCCCGCCCTCGCCCTCTTGGTATCTGACACTCCCCGCGCGGCCGAGGCGGCTGAGGCGCTGCGTCAGGACAACGCCTTTGTCCCGCTGGACGAAGCCGACGTTGCAGTGGTGCTGGGCGGCGATGGGCAGATGCTTCATACCTTGCACGAAATGCTCGACACCGGGCACGTCATCCCGGCCTATGGTCTCAATCTGGGCACCGTCGGCTTCTTAATGAACAAGCCCAAATCGAGCCGCTTGCTGTCTGAGCGCATTACCCGGGCCAAGCAGTTGACGATTACCCCGCTGGCGATGACGGCAACGCTGGGCAGCGGCAAGCAGGAGACGCGGCTGGCGATCAATGAAGTGTCCCTGCTGCGCGAAACCCGACAGACTGCTCGGCTGGAAGTTTCGGTCAACGGCAAGGTCCGAATGGCCGAGCTTTATTGCGACGGTGTGCTGGTGGCGACCCCGGCGGGATCGACTGCCTATAACCTGTCCGCCAATGGCCCGATCCTGCCTTTGACTTCAGCGCTGGTTGCACTGACCCCGATCAGCCCGTTCCGCCCGCGCCGCTGGCGCGGAGCGATCCTGCCCGATCATTACGAGATTACCTTCCGCGTGCTCGATCCTGACAAGCGCCCGGTCGCGGTGGTCGCGGACCAGAAGGAACTGCGCGATATCATCGAAGTGCAGGTCAAGGTCGCGCGTGAGCAGCAGCTGACCTTGCTGTTCGATCCGGGCAAAACGCTGGAAGAGCGAATCTTCGCTGAACAGTTCCAAGTCTGAAAAATTGGCGCGCGGCGGCTTGCCAAACCCATCGGCGCTGTTATAGGCGCTCCCCTGCCCGCAGGCGGGGGGATCATTCCCCGATAGCTCAGCGGTAGAGTAGGTGACTGTTAATCACTTGGCCGTAGGTTCGAATCCTACTCGGGGAGCCATCCCCGCCCGGGCATTGTAAAAGCCCCGCCCTATCCGGCGGGGCTTTTGCTATTTCAGGCCAGGAGCAACCGCGATCCGGCCCAGATCGTCAGTGCCGCCGTCAGCCAGCGGATCACCCGTTCGGGCAGCCAGCGCAGCGCCAGCAGGCTGCCGAGCTGCCCGCCCAGCACCACCGCCACCAGCAGCGGCAAAGCAGGCGTCAGTGCGTCGGCAAAGTACTCCGGCCCGTTTTTAGCGAGCTGGCCGGTCAGCCCCGCGAGTGAGTTGATCAGGATGAACAGGCTGGCCGTCGCCGCAATCTGCCGCGTACCAGCCCAGCGGGTCAGGTGCAGCAACGGGGCGAGGAAAATCCCTCCTCCGATCCCGACCAATCCAGCCAGATAGCCCAGCGGCGCGGCGGCAAAACCCATCCACTGTGCGGCGGCGGCTGGTTTGGTTTGAGCATCTGGAGCGCGCGGAACGAACAGCGCAAAGCCAGCCGCGATCAGGCTGAGACCGAGCAACAACAGGAAGGTCGCCTCGCGGATCGGGGTCAGCCCGCCCAGAAACGCCAGCGGAGCCGCTATCAGCGATAGCGTCAGTGCTCGCCGCCAGGGCAGCACTCCGGCGCGCGCAAACCGGATCGTCCCGCCCGTTACCACCACCACATTGCAGCACAGGCTGACAATCGGCAGCAGCCGGTAATCAAACCCCGCCAGGCTGAGTAGCGCATTGTAGGTCGATCCTCCGCCGAACCCGACCGAGGCATAGAGCAACGCAGTGCCGAAAAAGGCTGGGGTTAGCCAAGCCTCCATCGCAGCTTAGCCGGCTGCCCCGTGGCAGTGCTTGTACTTCTGACCCGAACCGCACGGGCACATCGCATTGCGCGACAGACCCATGTCGGCATAGGGATCGCCGCCTGCCATCGCGGCCGCTGCCGCTGCCGCACCGCTGCCGAGCGCGCCCAGCATCGCTTCGGCCCCAGGCGTACGGCCCATCGCATCGACTTCTCCGCTGAACGGATCGATATAGCTGGTCAGAAAATCCGGAAGTTCGGGCAGGTCGATCGGATCAGGCATCCGCAGTTCGCTGTTCATCAGGATCCGCGTCACGTCTTCCCGGATCGCGCCCAGCATCCGTTCGAACAGGCCAAAGGCTTCCTGCTTGTACTCGTTGATCGGCTGCTTCTGGGCATAGGCCCGCAGGAACACGACCTGTCGCAGCGCATCGAGCGTGGCGAGATGTTCTTTCCAATAGTGATCGAGCCGTTCGAGCAGGATCTGCTTTTCGACCTGCCGCCAGATCGTGCTGTCGTCGCCCATTTTCGAGGCCATCTTGGCATCGGCGGCTTCGGCCAGGCGCTGTTCCAGATCGTCGGGTTCGATCCCGTCTTCGGCCAGCCAATCGTCAATCGGCGCATCCAGCCCGAGCACTTCGCCGACCTTTTCCTTCAACTGGGGAATGTCCCACTGTTCTGGGTACGATCCCGGCGGACAGGCGCTGGCGACCAGCGCGTTGACGGTCTCCTGGCGCATATCGTGAACCACTTCATCGACCGTTTCGGAATCCATGATGTCGGCCCGCTGCTCGTAGATCACCTTGCGCTGATCGTTCATCACGTCATCGTATTCGACCACTTGCTTGCGGATATCGTAGTTCCGCGCCTCGACCTTTTTCTGCGCGGTCTCGATCGCCTTTGACAGCCATTTGGAGCCGATTGCTTCGCCATCAGCGAGGTTTGAATTCATCATCTTGGAAAACAGCGTGTCCGGCCCGAAGATCCGCAGCAGATCATCCTCAAGGCAAAGGTAGAACTTCGACAGGCCCGGATCACCCTGACGGCCCGAACGGCCGCGCAGCTGGTTGTCGATCCGGCGGCTTTCGTGGCGTTCGGTTCCGATCACGCAGAGCCCGCCTGCGGCCAGCACCAACTGGCGCTCGGCTTCGATCTCGCCGGCGAACTTCTCGATCGTCTTATCGCGTTCCTTGCCCTCGGGCACGTCCTTGAGCTCGTCTTCGATCCGGAATTCGAGGTTGCCGCCCAATTTGATGTCGGTCCCGCGCCCAGCCATGTTGGTGGCAATTGTCACCGCACCGAGCCGTCCGGCCTGCGCCACGATGTGCGCTTCCATTTCGTGGAAACGGGCATTGAGCACGGCGTGCTTGACCCCTTCCTGATTGAGGAATTCGGACAGCAGTTCGGACTTTTCGATCGAGACAGTGCCGACCAGAACTGGCTGGCCAGATTTGCTCTTGTCAGCGATCAGCTTGGCAATCGCCTGAAACTTGTCGTTGGTGTTCTTGTAGAATTCGTCTTCCTCGTCGACCCGCAGCACCGGCACGTTGGTCGGGATGGTCACGACATTCATCTTGTAGATGTCGAAGAATTCAGCCGCTTCTGTCGCGGCGGTGCCAGTCATCCCGGAAATCTTGGGATACATCCGGAAAAAGTTCTGGAAGGTGATCGAGGCCATCGTCTGGTTCTCAGGCTCGATGTTTACGCCTTCCTTGGCCTCGACCGCCTGGTGAAGCCCATTCGACCAGCGCCGCCCGTCCATCATTCGCCCGGTGAACTCATCGATGATGATCACCTTGTCTTCCTTGACGATGTAATCGATGTCCCGCTTGAACATCACATTCGCCTTCAGGCTCTGATCCAGATGGTGGACGACCTGGGTGTTCTCCACGTCATAGAGGTTCGATCCGACCAGCAGCCCGGCATCTTCCAGCTGACGCTCGGCCCATTCAACCCCATCTTCGGTCAGGGTGATGTTCTTGGTCTTCTCGTCCTTCTCGTAGTGCTCTTCGGGCAGGACCTTCACGATCCTGTCGACCTGAACATAGAGATCGCTTTTGTCGTCGGTCGGGCCAGAAATAATCAGCGGGGTGCGGGCCTCGTCGATCAGGATCGAATCGACTTCATCGACAATCGCATGGTTGAACGGCCGGTGGACCATCTGGCCGCGCTCATGCTTCATATTGTCGCGCAGATAGTCGAAGCCCAGCTCGTTGTTGGTGGCATAGGTAATGTCGGCCTCGTAGGCTTCGCGGCGTTCATACTCGGACAGATTAGGCACGATCACGCCCACGGTCAGCCCCAGGAAGGTATAGATCTGCCCCATCCATTCCGCGTCGCGCCGGGCGAGGTAATCGTTGACCGTGACGACGTGGACGCCCTTGCCCTCAAGCGCGTTGAGATAAACCGCCAGGGTGGCGACCAGCGTCTTGCCTTCGCCGGTGCGCATTTCGGCAATCTCACCCCGATGCAGCACGATCCCGCCGATCATCTGAACATCGAAGTGGCGCATGCCGAGCACGCGGACGCTGGCTTCACGGACCGTAGCGAAGGCTTCGGGCAGCAGATCGTCGAGTGTTTTGCCTTCTTTCAACATCCGCTGGAACTTGGCGGTCTGGGCCTGCAGCTCCTCGTCGCTCAGCGCCGCAAGGCTCGGCTCATAAGCGGCGATCAGCTGAACAGTCTTGTCGAGCGATTTGACGTAACGATCGTTGGACGATCCGAAAATAGCCTTGGTAATGGCGCCGAGCATGGGAATTTCCTGAATTATCTGAAGGGTATGGAACACTGGCTGCGCGGCGCGCAGGCGCCCGCACAGAGCCGCGACAAAGCGGCGCAGTCAGTTCCGGTTATTCGTGAGCGCGGTCAGGACCGATCCGAACGCTGGGCGCAAAGCGGTTGGCGCGTCGCAGCGGCTGAACCGCGGTATCGCCAATATGGCTTTCGGCGCGCGGTTCTGCCCGAAAGCAGGCGGCCACTTCGACCGCCGAAGTCGCTCGCGCCACAGCGCGCTGGCCCAATGTGGCGCCAATCTCGGTCACGCCACGCACCCGCGCCTCGGCAGGGGAAACCTGCGCGGCGATCCCTGCAAACAGGGCCAATAGGGCGAGGACGATCCGGTTCATCTGGCGGTGCATATAGGGAGCGCCAACCGCCCCGTCCAGTCTGCGCACCCACACCCGGTTGATCTTTGCCCGGCAAGCTGTTGTAACCGCGGCAAGCAGGGGGAGATAGATTGATGAACGGCCCAGCGGCAACACCAGCGCACAGCCCGCGGATGTTCCAGCTCGATGGCCTGCGCGGCATCGCCGCCTTCATGATCGTGTTCTACCACCTCGACCTCGTTTACCGAATCGGCGGCCCGTTTGTGCGCGGCTATCTGTTCGTCGATCTGTTCTTTCTTTTGTCGGGCTTCGTGCTGGCGGTATCGACCGAAAAGAAGCTGCGCACCGGGATCAGCGCGTTTGAATTCACCTGGGCGCGGTTCAAGCGGTTGTGGCCCTTGGTGGCGGTCGGCGCCGGGGTCGCGGTTGTGCGGGCATTCTATATTGGAATGGCTGATCCGCTGACCCTGCTTTGGTGGCTTGCGCTCGATCTAGTGATGATCCCAAGCCTGGCTGGCGTAGGCCCGTTCTATCGCTACAATGGGCCGCAATGGACGTTGTTTTACGAACTGCTGGCCAACTTTCTCCACGCGCTGGTGCTCAAGAACGTGCCGACCAAGGCAATGCTGGCGCTGGCAGCGGTTATGGGCGGCTGGCTTATCTATACGGTCCAACTGCACGGCGCTGATACCATGGGGGTCAGCGCGCCCAACTGGAAGACCTGGTGGATGGCCCTGCCCCGGGTCGGCTTTTCCTATGTCCTAGGGGTGTGGATCGGGCGCAAGTACCTCGAAGGCTTCCGCACCCCCAGCTTGCCGTGGTGGGCCGCGCTGATCGTGCCGATTGCTGCCATCGCTGCTGTGCCCAGCTTGCCGTTGAGCCACGCGACCGGTGATCTGGTGTTCGTGATCGGGTTCCTGCCGGTGATGATGTGGCTGGTCGCGATGGCCCAGCCGCCGCAGGGGATGAAAGCCGCGATGGAATGGCTCGGCAACTTCTCGCTGCCGCTCTACTGCGTCCATCTGACCGTGCTGGTCTGGATGTCGGAAGAACTCGGCAACCAGGCCTGGGTCGCGGCGGCGGCGGTGGTCAGCGCCATGGCACTGTCGTGGTTCTTCTCAAAGGTGGTTT
>VFKS01000524.1 GCA_009885425.1 Novosphingobium sp. | reverse complement strand
CCCGGCTGGTCGAACACGGCATCATGAAGCGCGAACCACTGCCCGATGATCGCCGCAAGATCGAATACCGCCTGACCGCCAAGGGCCTCGACCTGCTCCCCGCGATGCTGGCGCTGCGCCAATGGGGCGAAAAATACGGCGCCGGGATACCCAGCAACCCGATCCTGTGCGACGAACGCGATGGCCTTCCGATCGACCTGATCGGGATCCATTCGCACGATGGCCGCCGCCTCGGCCCGATGGACCTCGAATGGCGCGATGCGGCGGATGTGGGCAAATCGCAGGCGGAGTTTGACGCAGGTCCGGCGCGGCCAGAGCTGAGTGTGCTGCGGTAGGATATAGAACCTGACCCGGACACGATTGATCGAGTCCACAACGACCATCAAATCGCGGCATCCGCCAGGAAGGGCAGTAGCAACCAGATCATGCCGCCCACCAGACCATCAAAGCGTAGCCCCAAGGATTTCTTCCTGCTGGTGCTGGCTTTGGCCGTTCCACTTTGGGCGCTCAGCCGATTCGCCTGGGTCATTGGATCGCTGAAAGTCCCGGTGACCGATTTGCTTCTGGGCTTTACGCCGCTGATCGCAGCAACGATCCTGATAGTCAGAGCCGAAAAGGCCAAGGGCCTGATATCGTTCCTTAAGCACTCAGTTGATTTTCGAAGTTTGGCGCGAACCCGCTGGTTTTGGATCGCTCTTGGCCTGGCCCCGCTGATCTATGCCCTGACCACACTTTGCCTTCGCTTGCTCGGCCATGCCGGCAGCCCGGTGGTGAATTGGCCGCTGCTTCCGGCCCTCGCTATTATGATGTTTCTGCTGGCAATCGGAGAGGAAGCCGGTTGGACCGGCTATCTGCTCGATCCGCTGCAGCGGCGGTTTGGTGCGCTTGGGGCCAGTCTTATCATCGCGATCCCTTGGTGGCTTGGCCACATTCCCTCGATCATCGCAATTGGCGGAACGGCGATGGATATTGCGTGGTGGCTCCCAGGAGCGATCGCCATGCGGGTGTTGATGACCTGGCTCTATAACGGTGCAGGGCAATCCGTACTCGCAGTCATTTTGTTCCACACGATGCTAAACTTGGGAAGACTGGTTTCCTATCCCGTCATCGGCACGCACTATGACGCCGCCTACCAAAACACCGGATATGTCATCGCGTTCATCATGGCGGCAATGATCGTTATACATTGGCGCAAGACGGCTTATGCCCTAGGCGCCACCCGCCGGTAGCTCAGCGCTTCAGCCACATGTATGCGCCCGACCCCTTCGCTCCCCGCCAGATCGGCAATCGTCCGCGCCACGCGCAGCATCCGGGTGTAGCCGCGCGCGGATAGGCGCATGGCTTCGGCCGCCTGCATCAGCAGCTTGCGGCCCGGCTCATCCGGGGTGCCGTGCAGTTCTAGCAGATCGCCATCGAGTTCGGCATTGCTGCGCTTGCCGGTGCCGGCCATTCGCGCAGTCTGGATCGCCCGCGCAGCCGCGACGCGGGCCGCAACCTCGGCGCTGCCTTCGGCGGGCGGCGGCAGCCCAAGATCGGCGGCGCTGACCGGATCGACATCGACGTGGAGGTCAATCCGGTCGAGCATCGGCCCCGAAACCTTGCTCTGATAATCCGCCGCACATCGCGGTGCGCGGGAGCAGGCCAGCGCTGGATCGCCCAGATGGCCGCAGCGGCACGGGTTCATCGCCGCGACCAGCTGCACCCGCGCCGGAAAAGTCACATGGGCATTGGCCCGCGCGACATCGACTACCCCGGTTTCGAGCGGCTGGCGCAGTGAATCGAGCGCCGCGCGCTGGAATTCGGGCAGTTCATCCAGAAACAATACGCCCAGATGCGCCAGGCTGACCTCACCGGGTTTGACCTTCAGCCCCCCGCCGGTCAGCGCCGCCATCGAGGCGGAGTGATGCGGGGTGCGGAACGGGCGGGTCCGGCTGATCTTGCCGCCTTCGAGCGTCCCGGCAATCGAAGAGACCATCGAAACCTCGAGCGCCTCGGACGAGGTCAGCGGCGGCAGGATCCCAGGCAGGCAGCTTGCCAGCAAGCTCTTGCCCGCGCCGGGCGGCCCGATCATCAGCAGGTTGTGGCCACCTGCGGCGGCGATCTCCAGCGCGCGCTTGGCGGTTTCCTGACCCTTGACCTGTTTGAGGTCCGGCCCGAACCCCGGCGGCTCGGCCTCTCCGGGTTG
>VFKS01000370.1 GCA_009885425.1 Novosphingobium sp. | reverse complement strand
GTTACACCATATGCCCAACCTCACCATGACCAGCAACGTCCTCGCACTCGCCCAAGCCCTGATTGCCTGCCCCAGCGTCACCCCGGCGGCGGGGCTGGTGTTTGATTGTCTGGAAGGACAGCTGAAGCCGCTGGGCTTTGCGGTCCACCGCTTCCACGCTGGTGCGGCGCCGCACGGCCCGGTCGAAAACCTGTTCGCGATCCGGCAAGGGCCTGAGGGTTCGCGCCACTTTGGCTTTGCCGGTCACGTCGATGTGGTTCCGCCCGGCGAAGGCTGGGCCTCTGCGGCGTTCGCTCCCGAAGTGCGGGGCGAGCTGCTTTATGGGCGCGGAGCGGTCGACATGAAGGGTTCGATCGCGGCGATGGTCGCGGCAGTGGCTGAAATCCCGCAGGACGCCGGCACGATCAGCTTCATCATCACCGGGGACGAAGAAGGTCCGGCGATCCACGGCACCGTCGCGCTGATCGAACATATGCGCAAAGTCGGCGCGGTTCCCGACCTGATCCTGGTCGGCGAGCCCACCAGTGTGAACCGGTTGGGCGATATGATGAAGATCGGACGGCGCGGCTCGGTCAACATCTGGCTCGAAGTTGAAGGCAAGGAAGGCCACGTTGCCTATCCGCACCTGGCCGACAATCCGATCACCCGGATGGTAGCGTTGTTGGCCGAACTGAAAGCGATAAAGCTGGATGAGGGGACCGACTGGTTCCAGCCATCCAATCTGGAAGTGACCGACGTGACGGTCGGCAATCCGGCTACCAATGTAATCCCTTCGAAGGCCCAGGCCCGGCTTTCGATCCGCTTTAACGACCTGCACAGCGGGCAGGAACTGGCCGAGCGGGTCAGCGCCATCGCCGAAGAACACGGCGGCACGTCCCGTCCGATGATCTCGGGCGAGGCGTTCCTGACCCCGCCCGGCGCGTTCTCGGCGCTGATCGGCGATGCGGTTGAGGCCGAAACCGGTATCAAGCCCGAGCCCAGCACTACCGGTGGAACCAGCGACGCGCGGTTCCTCAAAGACCTGTGCCCGGTGATCGAGTTCGGCCTGTGCAATGCAACCATGCACAAACGCGATGAGGCGGTGGCCGTGGCCGATCTGGATGCGTTGGTGCGGATTTATGCGCGGGTCGCAAAGGCGGCGCTGGCGGGCTGATTGCGGAGAGGCGGGCGGCCTGTTAGGCTGGCCCATAACAAAAATTCCAAACGGGGACTGCACCATGGATCGGCGGCTGACACTCTATATTCTGATCGGCATGGTGCTGGGCGTGGTGGTGGGCCAAGCCCTGTTTGCCTTAATCGATCCGGTGGTAGTCAAGGATCAAATCGTCCCCTGGCTCAAGCTGCTCTCGGACATTTTCCTCAACCTGATCAAGATGCTGGTCGCACCGCTGGTGCTCTCCACGATCGTCGTCGGCATTGCCCATATGGGAGACAGCTCTGCGCTCGGCCGGATCGGGTTTCGCGCGATTGCCTGGTTTGTTACCGCCAGCCTGATCTCGATCGGCCTCGGCCTGCTGATGGTCAACCTGTTCCAGCCCGGCGTTGGGGTTGATGTTGGCACGGCCAGCGCGGCCGCCGTCGGCGAAGTGAAAGAGCTTAAGGCCACCGAATTCATCCTCTCGGTATTCCCCAAGAACGCTGTCGAGGCGCTGGCGACCAACAACATCCTGCAAATTCTGGTGTTCTCATTGTTCGCCGGGGTGGCCCTGTCTGCGATCGGCGAAAAGGGTGCGCCGCTGGTTCGCGGGGCCGATGCCCTTGCCGAAATGATGCTGCAAGTAACCGGCTATGTGATGCGTTATGCGCCGATTGCGGTGTTCGCTGCGCTGGCCAAAGTGGTGGCGAGCAGCGGGCTCAGCATCTTGTGGACCTTTGTGAAACTGGTCAGCGGATTCTATTTCTCGCTGGCGATCCTGTGGGTGATCCTGCTGACCATCGGCGGCCTGTTCCTGGGCAAACGGATATGGACGCTAATCCGCTATATCCGCGAGCCGATGATGATCGCCTTCTCGACCGCGTCGAGCGAGGCCGCGCTGCCCAAGCTGTTCGAACAGCTTGACCGCTTCGGGGTGCCTCGGCGGATCTCGGGCTTCATGCTGCCCTTGGGCTACAGCTTCAACCTCGATGGTTCGATGATGTACATGAGCTTTGCGACGATCTTCATTGCGCAAGCCTATGGCATTGACCTCTCGGTCAGCACCCAGATCGCGATCCTGCTGACCCTGATGATTTCGTCCAAGGGCGTCGCTGCGGTGCCGCGCGCCTCGCTGGTGGTCATCACCGGAACGCTGGCCATGTTCGGTCTGCCGGTAGAAGGCGTGGCGCTTATCCTCGCGATCGACCAGTTCCTCGACATGGGCCGCACCGCCACCAACGTGGTCGGCAACGCGGTTGCCACATCGGTGATCACCAAGTGGGAGGGGATGCTCGAAGTCGAAGAGCCCGAATTCGTCGAACACCCCCACGCCCCGGCGCACGGCGCAGCAGCCGGGCGAGCCGGGCTGGATCTGGACCAATCAAATTTTGAGGATGAATCGAAAAAGTAGCGGCTACTTCTTCAGCGACTTCGGCTTGAACTCGCACAAATCTGCTACCGGACAGCGCCAGCATTCCGGCGTGCGGGCCTTGCAGATGTAGCGGCCGTGCAGGATCATCCAGTGGTGCGCGCCGACCCGGAACGGCCCGGGCACCTTCTTGTCCAGCGCCTTTTCGACCGCCAGCACCGTCTTGCCCTTGGCCAGACCGGTGCGGTTGCC
>VFKS01000110.1 GCA_009885425.1 Novosphingobium sp. | reverse complement strand
CGGAACTTGGCGGTTTGCAAGGGCGCTGCTTTCGATTAGTGCCCGCTGCGATGAACCAGCCAGCCCAGACCACCGCCAGCCTGCTGACCCTTGCCGATGTGCGCGCCGCTGCCGCGCGGATCGAAGGGCACGTGGTCCGCACCGCGATGGATTACAGCCGTACGCTCTCGCAGATCACCGGCGCGGATATCTGGCTCAAGTTTGAGAACCTGCAGTTTACGGCGGCTTACAAGGAACGCGGTGCGCTCAACGCGATGCTGCTGCTGGGCGGGGACCGGCTCAACCGCGGGGTGATCGCGGCCTCGGCCGGTAACCACGCCCAAGGGCTGAGCTATCACGGCACCCGACTTGGCGTGCCGGTGACGATTGTCATGCCAAAGAACACGCCGTCGGTGAAGATCATGCAGACCGAAGCGGTTGGCGGCAAAGTGGTGCTGTTCGGCGAGAGCTTTGACGATGCCTATGCCCATGCGCGCGAGCTGGAAGGCGAACTCGAACTGACTTTCGTCCACCCGTTCGATGATCCGCACGTGGCGGCGGGGCAGGGCACGGTCGCGCTCGAAATGCTCGAGCAGGTGCCTGAACTCGATATGCTGGTAATCCCGGTTGGCGGCGGCGGGCTGGCCTCTGGCATGGGCACGGCGGCGCGCGCGATCAAGCCCGACATCGGCCTGATCGGGGTTGAAGCTGAACTTTATCCTTCGATGTACAACCGCCTCAAAGGCACCGACCTGCCGTGCGGCGGTGATACGCTGGCCGAAGGCATTGCGGTGAAGGAACCGGGCGAGTTTACCTCCAAGGTGCTGGCCGGGCTGCTCGATGATATCGTGTTGGTCAGCGAGGCGCAGCTGGAAACGGCGGTGGCGCTGTTGCTCCAGATCGAAAAAACCGTGGCCGAAGGCGCGGGCGCAGCGGGCCTTGCCGCGGTGATGGCCTATCCCGAACTGTTCAAGGGCAAAAAGGTCGGCATCCCGATCTGCGGCGGCAATATCGACACGCGCCTGCTGGCCAACGTGCTGCTGCGCGATCTGGCCCGCTCAGGCCGCCTCGCGCGCCTGCGCCTGACCCTGCAGGACCGCCCCGGCGCGCTGTTCAAGGTGATGCGCGAGTTTGACAAGCATCAGGTCAACATCATCGAAATCTACCACCAGCGAATTTTCACCCACCTGCCGGCCAAGGGGCTAACGGCGGACATCGAATGCGAAGCCCGCGACAAGGAACAGCTCGACGCGCTGGTCGCGAACCTGCGGGCCAAAGGTTACGCGGTGGATCAGGTGGAGCTGGGTTAAGACTCACTCCGCCATGAATTTTTCGGGCACGGTCAGACCATCAGACTGCGGTGATCGACCATGTGCGCGAGCATGCGCTCGCGCAGCGGATTGTTCGAAAAGATCCGCTCAATCTCCTGCAGACGTTGCTCGAAACTGAAGTTGGCATTGTACTCGCGCAACGCGGCATAGAGCGCGGCGGCCTCTTCGCGCCGGCCCAGCTCGCACAGCACTCCGGCCAGGAACATCTTCCCCGCAACATAACGTGGGGCAAGCACAAGGCTGTGCTCCAGCACGGTGCGGGCGGCTTCGAAATCGCCATTGCGGGCGTGAGCAATCCCCTTCCAGCCAAGGTTGACGAATTGCAGGTGGGATTCGGGTTCGAGCCGCAGATACTCCGCATGGTGCGCGATCGCTTCGGCGTTGCGATCGAGCAGAACGCAAGAAATTCCCGCGCCGTAATGCGCAAAGCCATAGCCGGGGCGAAGCCTGATCGCTTTTTCGCCAAAGGCCAGTCCGCGCTTGGGCCGGGCGATATAACTGCTCGCGGCGGAGATGTTGCCCAGCACCGCCGGATTTTCCGGATCAAGCTCATGCGCGCGGTCGATGTGTCCCTGGATCCGCGCGACGTGCTCGGCGTTGTCGGGCAACCCAAGGAAATAGAGCCCGCCGTCGGTCAGCGCGAGCACGGCATGGGCCAGGCCATAGTCTGGCGCGATCTCGACCGCGCGGCTCGCCTCGTTGAGTGCCAGCACCATATTGTCGGCAGTGATTTGCCGGTTGGCGGCCATCGACCGGGCGAGGCATTCCCAGGCGGTAAGGTCGGCCGGCTTGCGCAGCGCGCGCTCCATTTCGATCCGGTAGACGCTGGCATCGAGACATCCGGCCACCTCGACCACCAGCTCCTCTTGCAGCTCCGCCAGTTCGGCCAATGGGCGTTCGAACTTGCGGGTCCAGACAATCTCGCCGGTCGCCGCTTCGACCAGCTGTGCGGTCACCCGCAGCAGCGCCCCGGCGCGGCGCAGATTGCCCTCAAGCACATAGCGCACCCCCAGATGCCGTCCCATCGCCTTGAGATCGGGCACCGGCGCACTGCGAAACTGCGCGGTTGCCGAGCTGGCGACGACCCGCAGATTGACCCCTTGCGAAAGTGCATCGATCACGTCCTCGCTCATCCCGAAGGCAAAGCTCTCATCCTCGGCCAACCCCGAACGGTTGGCAAAGGGCATCACCGCCACCGAAGGCGCCGCGCCGCGCTGGTCGGGCCGTGCCGCAGCTGGCGCGGCTGCGGCGCTGCCTGGCGCAACCTCACGCTGGACATACCGCCGCACGTCACCCAAAAATATCAGCCAGGACTTGTCCGAAATGTCGCCGGTCCAGTGCGAGAGCTCCGCCGTCTGGGTCAGTTCAAACATGATCGGGCGCTCGCAGGCCTCGATCATCACCGGCACTAAAGTCTTGCAGCGATCCGCAATCGTCGCCTCGGCCCGGACCCAGCGCGAGACCACCGAGCGCGGGGACCACAGCACCACCACCGCCTTGGCCGCGCGCAAGGCCGCCTCGGTCACCTCGTCATAAGCCTCGCCCGAACGCAGCGCGGTGTCCCACCACACGTTGAGGCCCTCGGCCGCGAACGCCTCGGCAAAGCGCTTGGCCACGCCCGCATCCTCGCGATTGTAGGAGAGAAAGATGTCGGGCTGCATCATGCCAAGCCCTCGGTTGCGGCCCACAGCGCACGGAGGTGGGTGAGCATTTCGTCGCGCGCCGGACCGCGCGCATGCCAGCGGATCGTGCGAAGCTCCCACAGGGCCAGCGTTGCACTGGGTTCGCGGCGCCGGGTCTCGATCATCAGTTGGCGCGCTTCGTCGATCCGGCCAAAGTGGTGGACGACCATCGCCTTCTGGCAATAGGCATAATTGGCATCGGGATTCAGCGCCAGGCAGCTATCAAATGCGTCTTCCGCCGCCGCCCAGTCGCCCAATTGGAGATAGCAATCAGCTTGCCACGCTAATGCATAGTGCTGGTAAGGTGAGTGGGGTTCGATCCGCCGAAAATCGGCAAGGTGGGCCAGCGCCGCTTCGGGTTGGCCGAGCATCTCGCTCGCGATGCCGGCAATCTGATGCGCCAGCCCATATCCGGGGCTGATCGCGATCGCCCGCCGGGCGCGGCGCAGTCCCTCCGCCGCTTGACCGGTATAGTTCAGCGCGCCCGCCACATGGCCAAGAACGGCGGCGCTCTCGGCATCGAGGGCCAGCGCGTGATCGATGTGATGCCTGATCCGCGCGACCTCTGCGGGATTATCGGAGCTGAGAAACATATAGGCAATCGCCGAGGCATCCGCGAGCAGGGCATGGGCCAAGCCATAGTCCGGCGCGATGGCGACCGCATGCGCTGCTTCCTCGATCGCGCGGCGCACCGATTCGCCGTTTAACTGCCGGATCGCGGCGAACGCGCGCATGGTGCATTCCCAAGCGGTGTGATCGCCCGGCTTCTTGAGCGCCCGTTCCATCTCCATGCGGTAGACTTTTGCATCGAGATGCGCGGCCACTTCGCCGATCAGGTCCTCCTGCAACGCCGCCAGTTCGGCGAGCGGTCGGTCGAACTTCTGCGTCCAGACAATTTCGCCGCTAGCTGCTTCGACCAGCTGCGCCGTAACGCGAAGGTCGCTCCCGCTTCGCCGGACATTGCCTTCGAGCAAGTAGCGCACCCCCAACTCACGCCCCATCGCCTCGACATCAGGCAAGGCCCCGCTGCGGAATCGCGCGGTCGAGGAACTCGATATCACTCGGACATTGACCCCTTGCGACAGTGCATCGATCAGGTCCTCGACCATCCCGAAAGCGAATACCTCGTCCTCCGCCAGTCCCGAGCGGTTGGTAAACGGCAGCACCGCCAGCGACGGCGCTCCACCGCGCTCGCCGGGTTTGGCGGGGACGGGCTCGGGGGCTTTGTTGATCGGCGCTGCGGGCGCTTCCCGCCCGACAAACCCGCGCACATCGTCCAGTAGCGCTTGCCACGCCCGGTCGCCCGCATCCCCCGTCCAGTGCGAGAGCTCCGCCGTCTGGGTCAGCTCGAACATGATCGGCCGCTCGCAGGGCTCGATCGTCACCGGAACCAGCGTCTTGCAGCGGTCCGCAATCGTCGCCTCCGCGCGCACCCAGCGCGAGACCACCGAGTGGGGCGACCACAGCACCACCACGGCCTTGGCGGCGCGCAAGGCCGCTTCGGTGACCTCGTCATAAGCCTCACCCGAACGCAGCGCGGTGTCCCACCAGATGTTCAGGCCTTCGGCCGCAAACGCCTCGGCAAAGCGCGCGGCGACCGCCTGATCCTCGCGGTTGTAGGAGAGGAAGATGTCGGGGGTGGTCATGCCTCTTCCTCCGTCTGCGCATAGAGGGCGCGGATGGCGGCAATGTCAGCTTCGAGCCTTGGGCTGTTCATACCTACCCGCCGGAAATACCGCTCCGCCGGCGCGCGATCGAGGCCAACCCTGCGCGCGGCCGCGATATGATCGGGCGCTTCGGCTTCACGCCCCAAATGCAAACAGGCCAGCGCCTTGCAGATGTGACTTTGCCCGAACCCGGGGTTGAGCGCGATGCTTTCATCGGCGGCGGCCTCGGCCTCGGCCCAGCGCCCCAGTTCGCTGAACGACTGCGACCGCCAGGCTGTTACCGCCCACATCAGGTGCCAGCTGGCGATCAGTTGTGCCGCCACATTCAGGTGAAACAGGGCGTCCTCATGCCGGCCCAGAATCCTGCAGACAAACCCGTGGTTATAGTGGATCGAGCCGCTGCCCGGTGCCTTGCGCACGGCGCGCTGCGAATAGCGCACCGCTTCCTCCGGGAAACCGAGGTAGCCCAGCGAACTGCCAACGGCGCTGAGCACGCTGGCGTCGTCCGGGGCCAGCGCGATCGCCCGCTCAGCAATGCCGCGGATGCGCCGGACCTCATCTGGATCGTCATCGCTGGCCAGAAAATAGTGCACACTGTACGCGTTTGCGATGGCCGCGTGAGCGGGGCCGTAATCGGGTGCGATGGCGGCCGCGCGTAGAGCTTCGTCGAGGGCGCGCTGCATCGCCAGTTCATCCACCTGGCGGTAAGCGGCCGAGCCTCGGGTCACTGCCTCCCAGGCGGTCAGGTCGCTGGGCTTCTTCAGCGCTTTTTCCATTTCCAGGGTGTAAACTTGCGCATCGAGGTTACGCGCGATTTCGGTGACCAATTCCTCCTGCAGATCGGCAAGTTCTTCAAGCGGGCGGTCGAATTTTCCGGTCCAGACGATCTCTCCGCTCGTCGCTTCGAGCAGCTGGGTCGTCACCCGCAGATTATGGGCGATCCGGCGCACATTGCCCTCGAGCAGGTAACGCACGCCCAACTGGCGTCCGATCGCGGCGAGATCGATCGTAGCGCCCCGGCGCAGGTGTGCCGTCGACATCGAGCCCAGCACCCGGACATTGACACCTTGCGACAGCGCCGAGATGACATCCTCCACCATACCCTCGGCGAAGACGTCATCGTCGGCCAGGCTGGACCGGTTGGTGAACGGCAAAATCGCCAGCGAAGGGGCCGAGCCGCTCTGGCCCGGCTTGAGCGTTGCTTCCACCGGTGCTGGCTGTGCCGTGACCGGCAATGCCGCCGGTACTGCCTCTTCGGCGACAAACCGCCGCACATCGCCGAGGAACGCCAGCCAGGCCTTGTCCGAAGCATCCCCCGTCCAGTGCGAGAGCTCCGCCGTCTGGGTCAGCTCGAACATGATCGGGCGTTCGCACGCCTCGATCATCACCGGCACCAGCGTTTTGCAGCGATCGGCAATCGTCGCCTCCGCCCGGACCCAACGTGAGACCACCGAGCGCGGCGACCACAGCACCACCACCGCCTTGGCCCCGCGCAAGGCCGCCTCGGTCACCTCATCATAAGCCTCGCCCGAGCGCAGCGCGGTGTCCCACCAGACATTCAGCCCTTCGGCCGCAAACGCCTCGGCAAAGCGTGCGGCCACCGCCTGATCCTCGCGGTTGTAGGAGAGGAAGACGTCGGGGGTGGTCATGCTGTGCCCAAAACTCCGTCGCAGCGCAGGCCTGGCGTCCGGCTGCCGTGCCAGTGTGGTGCGACCCCGTGTTATTGCGCGGCACTATGGGGCCTGATGCGCACGGGGCAAGGCGATTCTTGCGCGCGGATGGACGCCCGCCTGCGCTTAACTTGCACCCCGGTACCTGTCCCGTTTTGCGCACGTGCGCAGGCAAGGCGTTCTGCACTGTGCATAATCGCTGCGGTCCACGGCAGGTTCGTGGTTAAAGTTCTTTCAACGCTGCCTCCTGCCATGCATAGTGCAGATCTTGTTTGCCGCCGAAGGATGGCTTGTACCCGTGACCGCGCCTGTTCGATTTCCCCGGTTTTTCGTCACGAGCCCCAGCCCGTGCCCCTATTTGCCCGGGCGGATGGAACGCAAGGTGTTTACCGAGCTCAAGGGCCCGCATGCGGACGAGCTGAACGATGCGCTCGGCCGGATCGGGTTTCGCCGCAGCCAGACGGTGGCCTATCGCCCCAGCTGCGCCGATTGTCAGGCCTGTGTTTCGGTGCGGGTGGTGGCGGGCGAATTTCGCGCCTCGTCCAGCCAGAAGCGAAACCTCAAGCGTAATTCAGATCTGGTCGCCACGGTGTGCCGCCCTTGGTCGACCGCCGAGCAATTCGATCTGCTGCAGGACTATCTCGGCCAGCGGCATCCCGGCGGCGGGATGACCAGCATGGACGAGGTCGATTTCGCCGACATGGTCGAACACACCCCGGTTGATAGCTGGGTGATCGAGTATCGCGAGCCGACTCAGGACGGCAGTACTGGCCGCCTGGTCGCCGCCTGCCTGACCGATCGGCAAGGCGATGGCCTGTCGATGATCTACAGCTTTTACCAGCCTGAATGTCCGGACCGCGAAGGGCTGGGCAATTACATCATCCTCGATCACATCCGCCGCGCCGCCGAAGAGGGCCTGCCTTACGTGTACCTGGGCTACTGGGTCGAAGGGTCGGTGCGGATGCAATACAAGATCCGCTACCGCCCGCTCGAACGCCTGACCCGCGACGGGTGGGAGCGGTATAGCGAGGTCCACCAGGACCACCTGATCGCCGGAGCGGCTGCGCTGCGCCGCGATGCGGCGCTGCCGCTCGATGGGAGCACCAAGGACGGCGCGCATGGGGTGCAGGGGCAGTACCGGGTGGTTGACGTCTAACCCGGCACGAGCCAGTTGCGCGCCGCGGCCATCACCGGATCGCGGCCCGCCGCGATATCCGCCACGCTTGTCTCGATCCGCACATGCGGCAGCACCGGCGCATCGGGCTGGGCGACTTCCGGGAAATAGCCTTTCAGCGGCAAATCGAACTCCAGCCCGCTTTGCGGCAGGCGGACGAAAAACATCGCGCCGCCATTGATCCCGCGCAGATTGCCGCCGCTTGGGCCGCCGAACAGCCGCGCTGCGCCGGTCTCTCGCACCCGGCGCACGAAGCTGAAGGTGGCGGACGAGTTGATCGGACCCATCAGCACCGCCACGGGCACTTTGATTTGCGGGGCGAGCGGCGCGATCTCGGACTCGTCTTCGTCGCCGGGCAGCTGGTAGAACCCGCCGCCCACGTCGATCGCAGCTTTGCCGAGCGTGCGGAATGACGGGTCCCAGGTCTTGAGATAGGGGATCAGCTGCGCCGGGGCTTCACGGAAGCGCACGCGGTTGCGGTAGCGCAATGGCTGGGCAGTCCGGCTGATCAAATGCTGCAGGAGCGGCGTTCCGCAATCGGTTCCGCCTTCGTTGCGCCGGATGTCGATGATCAGGCCCTTGGCGCGGCCCAGATTGGCCAACCGGTCGCCCAGCCAGGCCTGCCAGTCCCAGCTGCCATCATAGGTCACCCAGCTCGGCATGGTCAGCGTCGCAATTCCCGCCTGGTCGATTTGCCAATCCCACAGCGGCTGATCGCCGGGCGGTTCGGACGGGAGCAGCGACTTGCGCGCGGCGTATGTGATTGCGGGCAGTATCGCACTGCGCCGCGCTCCACCGGGCTCGCGCCACGACACCGCATGGCCCTGTACCCCGGGCGGGAACAGCAGACCCTGGAAGATGTCGAAGGTCTCGAACTGGTCGTCGCCGCGCATTTCCATCTGGATCCTGCGCTTGGCGTCGTTGCTGCCATCGGCGCGGGCATAGGCGAGCAGGGCGGCAAGCATTTGCGCCGGCGCGCGGCCGTTCAATCGCTCGACCACGCTGCCGCGCACGATGCCGGTCGCTGCACCGCTATCGCTGATGACGACCATCGTGTTGCCAATCCAGCGGAAGGCGAAAGGCAGGCGGGTGGGGCGGTCGAACAGGTCGGTGACCACCTCGTCGGTCTGGTTGAACGGGTTGCATTGGGT
>VFKS01000317.1 GCA_009885425.1 Novosphingobium sp. | reverse complement strand
CCTGATCTGGCAGTCTGCGATATCAAGATGCCGCGGATGGACGGACTCGAACTGCTGCAGAAACTGCGCGAGAAAAGCGCACTGCCGGTGATCCTGCTGACCAGCAAGGATGAGGAAACCGACGAGGCACTCGGCCTCGCGATGGGCGCGGACGACTATATCGCCAAGCCATTCAGCCAGCGGCTGCTAGTCGCCCGGATTCGCGCAATCCTGCGGCGGGCCGAACTGGTCCGCGACGATGCCCGCGATACGCAGCAACCCGCGGCCGACCTGATCCTGCGCGGACGGCTTGAAATGGATCCGACCCGCCACCGCGTCAGCTGGGCGGGCCAGCCGGTTTCGCTGACAGTGACCGAATTCATGATTCTGGAGGCACTGGCGATTCGCCCGGGGGTTATCAAAAGCCGCAACCAGCTGATGGATGCAGCGTATAGCGACGATGTGTTCGTCGATGACCGGACGATCGACAGCCATATCAAGCGACTGCGCCGCAAGTTCCGCAGCGCTGACCGGGACTTTAGCGGGATCGAGACGCTCTACGGCGCAGGCTATTCCTTCACCGATGGCTGAGCGCCGCCTCCGCAACTCGTGGCGTCGCCGCACTTCGCTGACGGTGCGGATTCTTGCGGTGAACATCATCGCATTGGGGTTGATGGCGGGCAGCCTGTTCTACCTCGATTCCTACCGCAAGCAGCTGTTCGAGGAACGCTTCAAGCTGGCCCGGGCCGAGGCGGAAATTGCCGCTGCGGGACTGGCGGGGGCCGCACCGGCCGAGCGCGCAGTTGTTATCCGGGCGATCGGCACGCGCCAGAATTTGCGGTTGCGGCTGTACGATCCGAGTGGCGCGCTGGCGATGGACAGTTTCGTGCTTGGTCCGCCCTCGTTCGCCTTAGTCGATCCGGATAGTGAGGGCTGGTACGAACGCGGCGGGCGGGTTATTGATGGCGGGATGCGGTTGATTTTGGGTTCGCAGACCAGCGAGCGTTACCGCGATCCAGCGCCTGACAACGCCGCCGCCTGGCCCGAACTGGGTCTTGCCGCGCGCGCTGGCAAGAGCGTGATCGCCGCCCGCGCTGCGCCGGATGAAACCCCAATGATCAACGCCGCCGTCCCGCTTGGCGCCGATGGCGAGCTGCTGCTGGTCACGCGCAACGCGCGGGACATCACCCAATCGGTCCGGGATGCGCGCGGCACACTGGCGATCGTATTGGCGGTGACCCTGCTGATCTCGATCCAGCTCTCGCTGTTCCTGGCCCGAACCATCGTCCAGCCGCTGCGGGCGCTGGTCCGCGCCGCCGTCCGGGTCCGGCTGGGCCGCGACCGCGCGGTCGAGGTTCCGCGCCTACCCGAGCGCGGCGACGAGATCGGCCTGCTGGCCCGCGCGCTATCTGACATGAGCGGAGCCTTGCGCCGCCGGATTGACGCGGTTGAAAGCTTCGCCGCCGATGTCGCACACGAAATCAAGAACCCCTTGGCCAGCTTGCGCAGCGCGCTCGAAAGCCTCGAAAAGGTCAAGGATGAGCAGCTCCGCGCCGAACTCACCGCAATTGCTGCCCACGATGTCCGGCGGATCGACCGGCTGGTGACCGAAATCGCCGAGGCCAGCCGGATCGACGCCGAGCTTAGCCGGACCCAGTTCACCCCGGTCGATCTTCACCGGCTCACCCAGGGGCTGGTTAAGGCTCGCGCCGAACGCGGTGAGAATGGCGCCTGCAGCGTGGTGGTGGCACCGGTCGGGCCCGGTCCATGGGATGTGCCGGGAGACGAGCCGCGACTGGTGCGGGTGATCGAAAACCTGCTCGACAACGCCGTTTCCTTTTCCCCGGCGCAGGGCGAAGTCAGCGTCATCCTGACTCGCGATGATGAGCGGGTTGTCATGACTGTGCTCGATCAGGGACCAGGCATCCCGCCCGAAGCGCGCGACAAGGTGTTTGATCGGTTCCATTCGCTGCGCCCGGCCGAAGAAGACTTCGGCAGCCATTCCGGCCTCGGCCTGGCCATCGCCCGGACGGTCGCAGAGGCTCACGAAGGCTCGCTGACCGCCACCGACCGCCCGGACGGCCGCACCGGCGCCTGCCTGGTGCTCGACCTGCCAGCCACCGCCGAGGAAGAGGATGACGAGGGATGAGCCTGGTCCATCAGGCGACGTGCGTTGCGATTGGCGGCCGTGCAATCCTGATCGAAGGGCCACCCGGCATCGGCAAGACCAGCCTCGCCTTAGCTCTGATCGATCGCGGCGCGGCGCTGATCGGTGATGACGGGGTCAGCCTTGAACGGAGCGACGGCCGTCTGCTGGCAAGTCCCCCGCCCAACACCGCCGGCCTGATCGAGGTCCGCAACCTTGGTCTGCTGCCCTGGCCGACCGTCAGCGATGTGCCAGTTGCGCTGATCCTGCGGCTCGATCCCGATGCCCCGCGGTTCATCGAAACGCCGCAGCAGGACAAGCTGTGCGGGGTAATACTGCCGCTGATCCGGCTTTGGCCGGATGGCGCAGCGCTGCCGCTGAAGGCCGAGCTTGCGCTGGAGCGGTTCGGACTGGGCTGAACGGGGCGTCCCCATCGGGGACAGCCCCGGCTCGCCCCTTCACATTCTGTGCAGGCAAGGCCATCTATAGCGGCCAACTATGCCCGAAACTTCTACCCCTGCCCGCCAACGCTTGCTGCTGGTCACCGGCCTGCTCGGTGCGGGTAAGACCACTGTGCTCAAGGTGCTCGAAGACCTGGGCTGGGAAGCGATTGATAACTTTCCGGTGCGGCTGCTCGGGCGGTTGCTCGATAGCCCAGACAGCGCGGGCGCAGATTTGCGGGCGCCGCTTGCGATCGGGTTCGATTCGCGAACGCGGGGCTTCGATCCGGCCAAAGTAATCGAGCGGGTCAAGAAACTGGCCGTGCGCGCAGATCTGGAAATCACCACGCTGTTCCTCGACTGCTCCGGGCAAGAGCTGGAACGCCGCTATAACGAGACCCGGCGGCGCCATCCTTTGGCGCAGGACCTGCCGGCTGCCAGCGGGATCGCGGCCGAACGCGAGGCGATGGAGCCGCTGCGGCGCTGGGCCGATCTGGTAATCTCGACCACCAACTTTACCAGCAACGATCTGCAGCAGGCGATCCGCGAACGGTTTTCGCAGGACGCGCCGGCCGAAATGATCGTCAGTATTACCAGCTTCGGCTTTTCCCGGGGCACCCCGCCGCTCGCTGATCTGGTGTTCGATATGCGGTTCCTCGACAACCCGCACTGGGACGACGTGCTGCGGCCGTTGACCGGCCAGGACGCTGCCGTGGCCGCACACATCCGCAAAGATCCGGCTTTTGCCGAGGCATTTACCCGGATCCGCGAACTGATCGAACTGCTGCTGCCGCGCTACCGGGCGCAGGGCAAAGCCTACGTCAACGTCGCCTTTGGCTGCACAGGCGGGCGGCACCGCTCGGTCTTTGTGGCAGAGGAAATCACCAAGGCGTTGCAGACGGCGGGCTATGCCCCCAGCCTGGTTCACCGCAACCTGACCGCGCGCGCCGCCGATCTGGTTGAAGGAAAGCATTGACCATGCCGGGGCTTCGCGCCATGGCCCTGCGCCACCCCCCGGCACGAATCGCGGGGACAGCTGTTCGGAGCGCAAATCCAGCATGATCGGTCTGATCCTGGTTACCCATGGCAAGCTTGCCCAAGAATTTGTTGCCGCGATGCAGCACGTGGTCGGCCGCCAGGAAGCGGTGAAAACCATCTGCATTGGCCCCAACGACGATATGGAAGCGCGCCGCACTGAAATCGCCGCCGCAATTGCTGAAGTCGATGCGGGCGAAGGGGTGATCATCCTAACCGACCTATTCGGGGGCACGCCATCAAACCTGGCAATTTCGCTGATGCAAAAGGGCAAGGTCGAAGTGATCGCCGGGATCAACTTGCCGATGCTGATCCGGCTGGCCAAGGCGCGCTGCTGCATGGGGCTCGACAAGGCGGTAGTTGCAGCGCGCGATGCGGGCCGTAACTATATCACAATCGCGTCGGAATTTCTCGGCCAGGATGCCTGAAATCGGGGAAAGTGGGGGGCTATGAACGAGGTTCGCGACAGCGTTGAAATCGTCAACAACCGGGGTCTCCACGCCCGGGCCAGCGCCAAATTCGTCAACGCTGTCACCAAGTTGGGCGATAGTGTCCAGGTCAAGGTTGAAAAGGACGGCAACGACGCCGCCGGATCATCGATCCTGGGGCTGATGATGCTCGGCGCGGCGAAGGGCGATTCGATTGAAATAGTCGTAACCGGCGATGGCGCAGAAGCTGCGCTGACCAAGCTGATTGGGCTGGTCAAGGACGGCTTCGGCGAGGATTGAGGCGTGCCGACACGCCGCCTGATAACCGGTTTTTCCAACCCTACCGTCAAGGCGCTGCGGGCTTTGCGCGAAAAAAAGCACCGCAAGGCTTCGGGCAAATTCCTGGCTGAAGGGCTGCGGTTGCTGACCGATGCGCGGGCAAGCGGCCACCTACCCGAAGTGCTGGTAATGGCGACGGGACGCGATCCGCATCCGTTGCTCGATGTTTTGGAAGCCGATGTTCATGCGGCCGGCGGCGAAGTGCTCGAACTTGCGCCGGACCTTCTGGGCAAAATCACCGGCAAGGATAACCCGCAGGCTGTGGCAGCAGTCTTCGCGGAATTTGATACGAGCCTTGCCGCGTTGGACCGCTCACCAGCGAAAATCTGGCTTGTGGCGCAGGCGCTGCGCGATCCCGGCAACCTAGGCACGATGCTGCGAACCGGCGATGCGGTGGGTGCCGGCGGACTGATCCTGATCGACGATTGCGCCGATCCGTTCAGCGTTGAGGCGGTTCGGGCCAGCATGGGCGCGGTGTTCACGCAGAAAATCGCCCAGGCGCGGTGGGAGGAGTTCCTGCCGTGGCTACGCTCCGGCCCCGGACAGCTGGTGGCGGCGAGCCTGCGCGATGCAGTCGATTACCGCGCTGCGCCCTATGCCGCGCCGTGCTTCCTGCTGGTCGGCAACGAAAGCCGCGGCCTGCCCGAGGAATACGAGTTGGCCTGCGATTTGCGCGTAACGCTGCCGATGAAAGGCCGCGCCGACAGCCTCAACGCGGCGGTGGCTGGCGCGGTTCTGGCCTATGAGGCGCTGGCCCACCTCGACTGAGCGGTTCACCCGGCGATCAGCTTTGGCCGTTTAGAACGCTGGCATGATCAAACACATCGCCCTGTTCGCCCTCCCGCTCCTCGCTGCCTGCGCGACAGTTGGCAACGCTGCGCCCTCGCTTGCGGGAAGCAAGTGGGCATTTGTCAGCATCGATGGGCAAAGGCCCATTTCAGATGAGGCCTTGTTGACGATCGAAGCGGACCGGATCGGCGCCAATGTTGGCTGCAATGGCATGGGCGGCAACCTGACGATCAAGCCAGGCAAGCTGGTGACCGGGCCAATCATCTCGACACAAATGTACTGCGAAGGGGTGATGGTTCAGGAAAGTGCAGTTGGAAGCCTGCTTGGTGCGTCACCCACGTATACGATCAGCGGCGACCGACTGTTGCTGACCGGCGGCGGTCACCGCGCGGAATTGCGACGAATGAACTAGTCGCCAGCGACAAAGGCATCGATCTGCCAACCTGATTTGCCGCGTGTTGCAATCAAACGGTAATCGATGGCGCTGCGCAACTGAGCGCTTTCGACAAAGCCGATTTGAGGGTGTCCGGCGACCGAGACTTTGCGGTAGATGCCGCTCGCCACCGGTTCATCCAGCGGCACAACCAGTATCCATGATAGTTCGGCAACCGGTCGGCCCTCGCCATCAGCTGTTTCGCGCAGGACAACCTTGGGCCCAGCCGCGAGCAGGACTTCGAAGGGATCCTGCGGCGCCAAATCCTGCTCAAAAAACCACGGCAGCGCAGCCGTTTTGGTTTGCGGATCATAGGCGCAGCCCAGCCCATCGAGCTGGTCCAGTTCAAGCCACAAGGATCGCTGATCCTTGCCGCCGAGCCGCGCGATCAATGCACTGCGGCCCGCACCCCCGCCGAAATCGAGCTTGATCTGCGGATTGGCCAAGGCAGCCAGAGCATTCGAATTACGATCCTTGACTGCGAAGCGCAGCGAGGCCTGGAATT
>VFKS01000279.1 GCA_009885425.1 Novosphingobium sp. | reverse complement strand
GAAGCTGTCAAAGGAAGCCCGCGTCAAGGCCAATGCCGAGCTGAAAAAGCTCAAGACCATGCAGCCGATGAGCGCCGAAGCGACTGTAATCCGCAACTACCTCGACGTGTTGTTGGGCCTGCCGTGGGGCAAGCGCAGCAAGCTGAAGAAGGATATCGGCGCAGCGCAGGCGGTGCTCGATGCCGATCACTATGCGCTCGACAAGGTCAAAGACCGGATCGTCGAATATCTGGCGGTGCAGGCCCGGACCAACAAGCTGAAGGGTCCGATTCTGTGTCTGGTCGGCCCTCCCGGTGTGGGCAAGACTTCGCTCGGCAAATCGATTGCCAATGCCACGGGCCGCGAATTCATCCGCCAATCGCTGGGCGGGGTGCGCGATGAGGCGGAAATCCGCGGCCATCGCCGGACCTACATTGGCTCGCTGCCGGGTAAGGTCATTTCGAACCTCAAAAAGGCCGGAAGCAGCAATCCGCTGTTCCTGCTCGATGAGATCGACAAGCTCGGTCAGGATTTCCGCGGCGATCCGGCCTCGGCCTTGCTCGAAGTGCTCGATCCCGAACAGAATTCGAAGTTCCAGGATCACTATCTGGAGCTGGATTACGATCTATCGGACGTGATGTTCGTCTGCACCGCCAACAGCCTCAACTTGCCGCAGGCACTGCTCGACCGGATGGAGATCATCCGGCTGGAAGGCTACACCGAAGACGAGAAGGTTGAGATTGCCGAACGCCACCTGGTTGCCAAGCAGATCGAAGCCCACGGGCTGAAGAAGGGCGAATTCACGCTCGAGACCGAGGCGTTGCTGGATCTGGTGCGCTATTACACCCGCGAAGCCGGGGTGCGGACGCTGGAACGCGAGATTGCCCGGCTGGCCCGCAAGAGCCTGCGCCAGATACTCGAAGGCAAGACCAAGTCGGTTACCATCAATTCGGAAAATCTCAGCGATTTTGCGGGGGTGCGCAAATACCGCTTTGGCGTGGCCGAGGAAGAGCATCAGGTTGGCGCGGTAACGGGCCTCGCCTGGACTTCGGTCGGCGGCGAACTGCTGACGATCGAAAGCG
>VFKS01000336.1 GCA_009885425.1 Novosphingobium sp. | reverse complement strand
GGCGAGCGCGCGGTAGCCCGGGCGGCGGAGAAGTTCGGCTTGTGGTTCGGCATTTCCAGCCTGGCGACGGTTTCGATCGAGGAAGTGGGCGCGATGGGCTCCGGTCCCAAGCTGTTCCAGTTCTACTATCACAAGGACCGCGGCCTCAACCGCTCCATGATCGAGCGCTGTCAGGCCGCCAAGTTCGATGCCATCGCGCTGACGGTTGATACGATTGTTTCGGGAAAGCGCGAACGCTGCGCCCGCTCTGGCTTTACCTCGCCGCCCAAGTTTACCGCATCATCGGCGCTGTCCTATGGACTCAAGCCGCGCTGGGCGCTCGACTATCTGCTGCGCGAAAAGTTCTCCCTGCCCAATCTCGACAGTCATGTCCGCGAGGGGACTGGCGAGGCGGTTTCGATTGCGAGCTATTTCAACACCATGCTCGACCAGACGATGGACTGGAAAATGGCCGAGCAATTGCGCGATGACTGGGGCGGCAAGTTCGCGCTCAAAGGCGTGATGAGCGTCGCCGATGCCCGCCGCGCGGCCGATATGGGGATCGACGCGATCATGATCTCGAACCACGGCGGCCGCCAGCTCGACGGTGCCCGCGCGCCATTCGATCAGCTGCCGGCGATTGTCGATGCTGTCGGCGGGCGGATCGAGATCATTTGCGATGGCGGGGTGCGGCGCGGCACTCATGCGCTCAAATCAGTCTGCGCCGGGGCCACGGCTGCCTCGGGCGGGCGGCTCTACCTCTATGCCCTGGCGGCGGCCGGGCAGGACGGCGTAGAGCGGGCGATTGCGATCCTGAAAGACGAGATCGAGCGTGGCATGAAGCTGATGGGGGTCAAGTCGGTAGCCGAACTGACCGCGGACCGGCTGGTCTGGCGCTAGGTTTGCGCAGCCGTCAGTTGCGTACTGCGTGCCATAAGGGACATATCGAACCGGGCGCCGGTTGGGTGTAACCTTTGCAGCACATCTACCGAATAGGCCCCTGAGAGACAGAAAAGGCGCGAACCCATGCTGATCAGGATCATCGACCCGGCCCAGGCCCGCGAAGCGGAGGCGACCGACGAAGCGGTCTATTGGAATCGCCGCGCGGTGCTGGGCGGAATGGCCATGGCGGGATTGTTGCCGGCGGCCTGCGCTGAGGCCAAGGCGCCCAACCTGGCCCCGCTGGCCGCGCGCAAAACCCGCAGCCTGAACGAAAAGCTGACCCCCTATTCCAGCGTCACCAATTACAACAATTTCTACGAATTCGGGACCAGCAAGGAAGACCCGGCCCGCAATGCCGGCACGCTGCGGCCCGAGCCGTGGTCGGTGCGGATCGATGGCATGGTGGCCAAGCCGCAGGTGATCGACATCGACCGGCTGCGCAAACTGTTCCCGCTGGAGGAACGGGTCTACCGGCTACGCTGTGTTGAAGGCTGGTCGATGGTGATCCCGTGGGTCGGCTTTCCGCTGGCCGCGCTGATCAAGCTGGCCGATCCGCTGGGCAAGGCCAAATATGTCGCTTTTGAAACACTGAATGACCCAAAGCAGATGCCCGGGCTGCGCAGCAGCGTGCTGCAATGGCCCTATGTCGAAGGGCTGCGGCTGGACGAAGCGCTGCACCCCTTGGCGATGATCACGGTCGGGCTCTATGGCCGGGTTCTGCCCAACCAGAACGGTGCGCCGCTGCGGCTGGTGGTGCCGTGGAAATATGGCTTCAAATCGATCAAGTCGATCACCCGGATCCGGCTGACCGATCGGATGCCGCCGACCAGCTGGAACCGCTCGGCCCCCGATGAGTATGGTTTTTACGCCAACGTCAATCCGGCGGTCGATCACCCGCGCTGGTCGCAGGCCACCGAACGCCGGATCGGCGAATACACCCGGCGCAAGACCCTGCCGTTCAACGGCTATGAAGCCGAAGTCGCCGGGCTCTATCGCGGCATGAATTTCCAGAAGAACTTCTGAATGACGCCTTTGGCCCGCAAGGCACTGCAGGCGGCGCTGCACGTGGCAATCGCGCTGCCGCTCGCGCTGCTGGCCTGGCGCTGGTCGGGCGTGCTGCTGAACGACGCCGACCCGCTGCTGGCCGGGCTGAGCGTGGAGCCGGTTGACTATTCCATCGACTATCTCGGCCTGTGGGCTCTGCGCGCGCTGTGGCTGACGCTGGCAGTGTCGCCGCTGCGGCAGTTGACCGGCTGGAACTGGCTGGCAACGTGGCGCCGCCCGCTGGGGCTGTGGGCCTTCACTTATGCCTTGATCCATCTGTCGGTCTATTTCGGGCTCGATCAGGCGGGTGATCTGGGACTGCTGGTGCAGGACGTGATCAAGCACAATTTCATCCTGCTGGGCATGTCGGCGCTGCTGCTGATCCTGCCGCTGGCGCTGACCTCGACCCGCGGCATGATCAAACGGCTGGGCGGGCGCCGCTGGCAAAACCTTCACCGCCTGATCTACCTCGCCGCCGCGCTGGCCTCGGTCCATTTCATCCTGCGGGT
>VFKS01000147.1 GCA_009885425.1 Novosphingobium sp. | reverse complement strand
GGGAGAATCGCTCAACCTCCTCCCCGCTTCCTACAGCGATTTCCGCCGCGCTGCCGAAAAGCGGCTGCCGCGCTTTCTGTTCGATTACATCGATGGCGGGGCCGGGGCCGAAGTGACCCTGCGCCGCAACACCGCCGATTGGGAAGCGGTGCAGCTGACCCAAAAGGTGCTGCGCGATGCTTCGAAAATAGACTGCTCGGTCGAGCTGTTGGGGCAGAAGCTGGCGATGCCGCTGGTGCTCGCGCCGGTCGGCATGGGCGGGATGACCGCGCGGCGCGGCGAGGTTCAGGCCAAGCGCGCGGCCGACGCGGCGGGTATTCCGTTCTGCCTGACCACCGTCGGCGTCTGCTCGCCCGAAGAAGTCGGACAGGTTTCGGATAAGCCGTTCTGGTTCCAGCTCTATATGCTGAAGGATCGCGGCGTGGTGAGCGACATTTTGGCCCGGGCCTGGGATCAAGGGGTCCGCACTCTGGCTTTCACCATCGATCTGGCGGTGCTGGGCACCCGCTATCGCGACATCCGCAACGGCATGGCTGGCGGGCTGGGCCCCTGGGGCAAGCTGCGCGCCGGACCGATCGACTATGCCCTGCATCCCAGCTGGGTGCTCGATGTCGGCCTGCGCGGGCGTCCGCATGGCCTCGGTACGGTGGCCAAATATGTCGCCGGAACCGGATCAGGCAATGTCGCCAATTTCATGCAGTGGATGGCGGGGCAGTTCGATCCTTCGGTGACCTGGAAGGACATCGAATGGCTGCGCAGTGAGTGGAAGGGCAACCTGCTGCTCAAAGGCATTCTCGATGTTGAGGACGCCAAGGCGGCGGTCGGGATCGGCGCGGATGGGATCATCGTCAGTAATCACGGCGGGCGCCAACTCGATGGCGTAGCCTCAACCGCGACCATGCTGCCCCGCATCGCCGATGCCGTGGGAGACCAGACCACGCTGCTGGTCGATGGCGGGATCCGCACCGGGCAAGATCTGGTCCGCGCGCTGGCGCTGGGGGCCAAGGCCGCGCTGATCGGACGGCCTTGGGCACTAGCCATGGCCGCTGGCGGAGAAGCTGGGTTAACCCGCTACCTCGGCCTGATGAAGCAGGACATGCGGACCGCACTGGGCCTGAGCGGCGCCATCAACGCGCGGGATGTGGGGGCCGGGGTTTTGTTGAAATAAAGACCCTCCCTGCGGCCGCAGACCATGGGGAGGTGGCGCGCGCAAAGCGCGTGACGAAGGGGCCCTTCTACCGCCCCCCAAACACCGCTGGGCGCTTCTCCAGAAACGAAGTTACCCCCTCCTTGAAGTCGTCGCTGGCGAATAGCGGGAGCAGTTGCAGGTAGACGTGCTGGACGTGGGTTTCGAAGGTTTCGTCCAGCCCCATCCGCATCAGGCGCTTGCTGGCGCGGACCGCCATTGGCGCATTGGCCGCGATTTCGAGCGCCATCGCCCGGGCGGTGGCGGCCACGTCCTCCGCCGGGACCACCTGATTGACCAACCGTTCGGTCAGGCAATCAGCCGCACTCAGCGTCCGTCCGGTGAAGATAATCTCCGCCGCCTTGGCCCAGCCGAGCATGCGCGGCAGGAACCAGGTTCCGCCCGATTCAGGCACCACCCCGCGCTTGACGAAGGCGGCAGCAAGCTTGGCGTTGTCAGCCATGATCCGGATATCGCAGCCCAGCGCGAGGTCCATCCCGTATCCTGCAGCAGAGCCGTTGAGCGCGCAGATCACCGGTTTGTCCATCGCGAACAGCACCGTGGGGGGCGTGTTGCGCAGATCGATCGTTTCGGGCGGGCGACGGTCCGCTCCGCCGATCCCCTGCCCGGCCGATGCTTCGTTCAGATCGAGTCCGGCGCAGAACGCTCGGCCGGTTCCGGTCAGGATCACCACCCGCACATCAGGGTTCTCGTTCACCGCCACAAAGGTGCGGGTCAGTTCATCGAGCATCGCCGACGAGATAGTGTTCATCCGCTCAGGCCGGTTGAGCGTGATCGTGGCAATGTGGTCGGAAATTTCGCAAATCATCGCGGTCATCGCGGGTTCTCCTAAGCCAGCACTTTGCCGGGGTTGAGCAGGTTTTTGGGATCGAGCGCCGCTTTGATCGTCCGCATCAGCGCAATTTCCTCAGCCGAGCGAGTGATGTGCAGCCAATCGCGCTTTTCAAGGCCAATGCCGTGTTCGGCGCTGATCGAACCGCTGTGCGGGATCAGGCCGGCATAGACCAGTTCCTCGATCCGGTGTTTGGTTTCGGGCGTAAACGGCTGTGCGCCAAGCAAAATGTGCAAATTGCCATCGCCGATATGGCCGAACACGATCAGCTTGGTGCTCTCACCCAAAGCC
>VFKS01000436.1 GCA_009885425.1 Novosphingobium sp. | reverse complement strand
AGGCTGACCGGCTGCGAGGCGTTGAGATCGAAATCGGTGTTGCCGAGGCCGCGGATGTAAAAGCGCGGGAAGGTGCGGCCGAACGAGCTTTCGATATTGAGGCTGGGGACGCGGCCCGACAGCGCGCGGACATCGGCGCCCGATCCGCTGACTGCGGCCAGCGTATCGCCGCGCACAGTCGCGACCGAGATCGGCACGTCCTTCTGGTTTTCTGCGCGCCGCTGGGCGGTGACGATGATGTCGCTCAGGGCATCATCGTCGGCACTGGCCGACTGGGCGAGAGCCGGGCCGGCATTGGCCAGCACAGCGGCAAAAGCGATCGAAGCGGCGGCGGTACGAAGAATGGAAGTCGGGCGCATCGCGGAGCGTTCCTTGGAACAAAGGGTTTTGGATCGGGCGCGCGTAGCCAAATGCAACCCGAATGGGAACCTCGGAGGCTATGTGACAGAAATATTACACCGCGACTGTGGCCAATCAGCCGCGCCCGCGATAGCCCGCCACGCCTTGCTCTGGCACCCACAAGCCTTCAGGCGCAGCACTGCTTTGCCAGAAAACGTCAATCGGGATCCCGCCGCGCGGATACCAATAACCGCCTATTCTCAACCACTTAGGCTGCATCTCAGCGAACAGGCGTTGACCGATCCCGACGGTCACGTCCTCATGAAACCCGGCGTGGTTGCGGAAACTGCCCAGAAACAGCTTGAGGCTCTTTGATTCAACGATCGTTTCACCCGGCGCATAGTCGATCACCAGATGGGCAAAATCGGGCTGGCCGGTGACCGGGCAGAGCGAGGTAAACTCTGGCGCGGCGAACCGGACCAGATAGAGCGATCCGTCGCGCGGGTTGGGCACATAGTCCAGCACCGCAGCTTCGGGCGAAGCGGGCAGAGCGCTGGTCTGGCCAAGGTGGAGCGGTTGAGGTGCGTCTGTCATAGAGCGCGCAATGCCTCCATCGCGGCAAATGCACAAGTCAGCGGTTGGAATTGCCGGGTTCACTTCCTATTCAGTGGCAAAGCGGCTAGCGGGCCCTATTCGCGCAAGATGGACCATAACATGAGCAGATCAGGGGGCAGCTTGAAAGCCGCAGCTAGCGCCGTCGCGCTGGGGTTGGCGCTTGCCCCGGCCGTGCTGCTGGCGCAGGCGGCCAGCGACTGGCGGCTGCCGGGAGCAACTGTAAAGCCCGCTCCGCCGGGATCGCAAGGTCCGGTTGATCGCGACAATCCGGTAGTTACCACCGCTGCACCGCGCGAAACCCCGACGCCGGCACCCAGCCCCAGTGCCAGCCAGCCTGCCCCGACACCTTCGGCAACGACTGCCCGCCCTGCTACTACTGCTGCTACGGCACCACGCCCCGTGGCCGCTCAGCCCGCGCGAACCACCCAGGGCGCGGCGGTTGGTCCATCTGGCCAGCCTGCGCCGGTGACCATGGCGCAGCCGGGCGATCCGGCCCTGACCGGGCCGAGCATTTCGACATTGCCGACCGATTTTGCCGTCACTCCTGCAACTCCAGCAGCCCCGGCGCTGATCGAACCTGCCGCCGCACCCGGCTGGTACTGGCCGTGGATTGCAGGCGCAGCAGCGCTGCTGGCGGCGGTGTTTGCGCTGCTGTGGTGGCGCCGCCGCAGGGTGCCCGCACCGACCGAGATCACTTTCGAGCGCCCGATCGTGCCGGCGCCCCGGCCTGATCCAGCCCCGGCGCAGCCGCTGGTTACGGCAGCGAGCCTGCGGTCCCTGCCCGATCCACACCTCTCGCTTGGCCTGCCCGCCGGGATTGGCATGACCATGGAAGCGCGGCGGATGAGCGCATCGCTGATGGCGACCACACTGAGTTATGTTGTAACCTTGACCAACACCGGGACCGAACCGCTTTCGGCGCTGGCGGTGGAAGGCGATATGGTCTCGGCTCACGCCTCGTTGCCGCCCGAAGCGCAGATTGCCGGCGATGGCCAGCGGCTGGAGCTGCGCCATGCGCTGGTTGCGTTGGCACCGGGTGAAAGCGCCGAGTTCACCGGCGACTTCCGCTTGCCGCTGAGCGCGGTCACCCCGATTCGGGCTGGCGAGGCCGCCTATTTCGTGCCGCTCGCCCGGCTTCGGGTAGAGGCCAGCACCGCCGCCGGGCAATCGTTGGTACAGGTCCAGACCTATGTCGTTGGTGAAATGCCCGAAGTGCAAGGCGCAGCGCTGCGCCCGTTCCGGCTTGACCTTGGCCCGCGGACCTACAGCCGGATCGGCCAACGCCCGGTTCACTAGGGTCTCAAGCCCTTAGCCGCATTTCCCCCCTCGACGCGGCCCGCCTGCGCGTCTAGTCTCTTCGCAATTGCAGCGAAAAGGGGCGCTGTGATGGCCATGGAGGATGGCCCTCAGGAGGACTGTTAAGTTATGGAAAGTCTGGTTTCGACCGAATGGCTCGCGAACGAAATGGGCGCGAGCGACCTGCGGATCGTTGATTGCACCAAACATCTGCCCGGCAGCGGGCGCGACGCGCAGGCGGAATATGAGGCTGGCCATATTCCCGGCGCGGTGTTTATGGATCTGGACGATCTGGTCGATTCGAACGCCCCGGTAGAGAACACCCTGCCCCCTCCCGAAAAATTCGCCAGCCGGATGCAGTCGCTGGGGTTAGGTGATGGCAGCCGGATCGTGCTCTATGATGACAGCCCGGTCAAAACCTCGGCCCGGGCCTGGTTCATGCTCAAGATGTTCGGTGCGCACGATGTTGCGATCCTTGATGGCGGGATGGCCAAATGGAAGGCCGAAGGCCGCGCTCTGACCCAGGGCAAAGAGCAGCTGCGCCACCGCCACTTTACCGCCTGGCAGGATGACAAGAACGTCCGGACCAAGGCCAATGTGCTGGCCAACCTCCATTCGAACGCCGAACAGGTCGTCGATGCCCGCGGCGCCAAGCGTTGGTCGGGCGAAGAAGCCGATCCGCGCCCGAACATTGCCAGCGGCCATATTCCCGGTTCGCTCAACGTGCCGTTTACCGAGCTCTACAATGCCGATGGCACCTTCAAGGACGCAGCTGGGATCAAGACGGCACTTGAGGGCGCCGGGGTCGATCTGGCCAAGCCAGTGATCACCAGCTGCGGCAGCGGGATTACCGCTTGCGTGCTGATCTTCGCGATGCATCTGGCCGGCAAGGACGATGTGGCGCTGTATGACGGCAGCTGGACCGAATGGGGCAACGACCCCGACACCCCCAAGGCGACGAAGACGGCCTGAGGTATGGCGGGCGGCACGGACGATAAGGGCCTGTCGCCCGCAACCCGGCTCGTTTTGGCCGGACGAAAGCCGGAATGGACTGGCCCTGCGGTCAACCCGCCAGTCTGGCGCGCCAGCACGCACCTCTATGAAAACTGCGCCGCACAGGAAGCTGGGCGGCACGTCAACAAGGACGGCCTGTTCCACTACGGCGCGCGCGGCGGGCCAACCCAATGGGCGCTGGCCGATGCCCTGACCGCGCTGGAGCCGGGCGCGGCCGGGACCATGCTGTACCCAACCGGCCTGGCCGCCCCGGCGATGGCGCTGCTCAGCGTGCTGAAGGCCGGCGATGAGGTGCTGGTTTCCGACAATTCCTATGATCCCAGCCGCACCATCGCGATGCACGCGTTGCGCGATTATGGAATTTCGGCACGGTTTTTCGATCCGCTCAACCTCGCCGGTTTTGCTGCAATGATCACCGACAACACCCGCGCGGTGCTGCTCGAATGCCCCGGCAGCCTGACGATGGAGATGTGTGATATTCCGGCCCTAACGGCGGCCGCCAAGGCGCGCGGATTGGCAGTATTGCTCGACAACACCTGGGCCGGTCCGACCGGGTTTCAGGCGCTGCGCCACGGCGTAGACCTGTCGATCCTCGCGCTGTCCAAGCATGTTGGCGGGCATAGCGATCTGATGCTCGGCAGCGTCACCGCCAACGCCGAATACTATCCGCGCTTGCGCAAACGCTCGCTGATGCTGGGCCAACAGGCCGCGCCCGACGACTGCGCGCTGGCGCTGCGCGGCCTCAGAACCATGGGCATGCGGCTTGAACGCTCGTCCGCCAGCGCACTGACCATTGCCGAATGGCTCGAAGGCCGCAGCGAAGTGGCCGCGGTGCTTTTCCCGATGCTGCCCGGCGCGTCCGGGTACGATCTTTGGAAGCGCGATTTTACCGGCGGCTGCGGCTTGATGACGGTCGTGATGGCCGGGCGCGATGCGGCGGCGCGAAACCGGTTGATCGACGAGCTCAAACTGTTCGGGATCGGCTATAGCTGGGGCGGGTTTGAAAGCCTGGCGCTGGCGATCCACCCCGAACGAGACCGCGCCGAGATGCCCTGGCCGCCACCCGGCTTTGACCCGGCTGACCGGTTCGCGCTGCGGCTGTGGATCGGTCTGGAAGACCCGGCCGACCTGATCGCCGACCTCACCCACGGCCTCGCCGCCTGGGCCGCGCCGTGACCCTGCGCGAAGACGTAGCGGCGGTGACCCGGCAGCTTGACGCGATCGGGTTTGATCTGGGCGATTACCACATCTCGCTTTACCGGGCGCTGCTGTTCGTGTTGGTGGTGCTGGCGGTGCTGGTCGCCGGGCGGATCGGCAACATGGTCGTGCGGCGGTTGTTTCGGCGGATGCACCGGCTCGATTCCACCCAGAAGCTGCTCGGAGAAAAGCTGGCGGGAGTGGCGCTGTGGCTGGTGCTGGTGCTGGTCGGGATCGATTTTCTCGGAATCAGCCTGACCGCGCTGACGGTGTTTTCAGGCGCATTCGGCCTTGCGGTTGGGTTCGGCCTGCAAAAGACTTTGGGCAACCTGATTTCGGGCATCATCATGCTGATGGACCGCTCAATCAAGCCGGGCGACGTAATTTCGGTTGGCAGCGGCAGCGACAAGACCGTCGGGCAGGTCAACCGGATCGGCATTCGCGCGGTTTCGGTCATCACCCGCGACCAGATCGAATACCTGATCCCGAACGAACTGCTGATGACCTCGACGGTCGAAAACTGGTCATTCTCGACCCGCGATGTCCGGCTGAAAGTGCCGGTCGGGATCGCCTATGGCAGCGATGTCGAACTGGCCGAGCGGCTGATGCTGCAAGCCGCGCGGGAGAACCCCCGGGTCCACAATGAACCCGAACCTTCGGTCTGGCTGCATGCTTTTGGCGACAGCGCGATCCAGTTTGAAATCCAGCTGTGGATCGACGATCCCGAAGCGGGCGTCGGCAATATCCGCTCTGACGTGCTTAAACGGATCTGGGTGTTGTTCGGCCAGCACGGCGTGCACCTGCCCTACCCGCAGCGCGATCTGCATATCCGCGAATGGCCGGGTATGCCCAGCGCCGATAGCTGACCTAATCCTCCGCAAAGCCATTCTGACTGGCACCGAGCCGGTCCTGCGGCCATTTCAGCAGCATGAGCTTTGTTCCCACTCCCGCCAAAGTCTGGCTGGTCGGCGCCGGACCCGGCGATCCTGACCTGCTTACCCTGCGCGCCGCTCGGCTGATCGCGCGTGCTGCGCTGATCGTCCACGATGGGTTGGTTGATCCCGCAATTCTGGCGCT
>VFKS01000325.1 GCA_009885425.1 Novosphingobium sp. | reverse complement strand
GGCTGGAACGCGCCAGCGGCGGCAGCCTGAGCGTGGCCGGGGCCGATTTTGCAGCGATGGATGAAGATTCGCTGGCCACCGCGCGGCGCGGGCGGATCGGGGTGGTGTTGCAAGCTTTCCACCTGTTGCCGACCATGACTGCGCTGGAAAACGTAATGACCCCGCTCGAACTCGCCGGAATAGGCGATGCTCGAGCAATTGCGGAGGCAGAACTGATCGCCGTCGGCCTAGGCCACCGACTGGGCCACTATCCCGCCCAGCTTTCGGGCGGCGAGCAGCAGCGCGTCGCGATTGCCCGCGCGCTCGCTGCGCGCCCACCACTGGTGTTCGGGGATGAGCCGACCGGCAACCTCGATGCCGCCACCGGCGCCGGGATCGTCGATCTGCTGTTCGCCCGCCGGGCCGAGACCGGATCGACGCTGATCATCATCACCCACGACGCCGAATTGGCCGCCCGCTGCGAACGGGTGGTGACGCTGGCCGATGGCCGCATTGCGAGCGACAGCGCCGCTGCATGATTTCCTGGGGTACCGCCTGGACCATCGCCCGGCGCGACCTTTCGGCTCGGTTCCGCGGGCTGCGGTTGCTGCTGGTGTGCCTTTTTCTGGGCGTTGGCGCACTCGCCGCGATCGGCACTTTGACCGGGGCGATTGGCAAGGAACTGACCAGTCGCGGCCGGACTATTCTGGGCGGCGATCTGGAAGTGGCGGTCTGGCAACGCGCTCCGACTGCGCCGGAACTGGCCGCCTTTGCCAAACTCGGACCAGTTTCGACCGGCTACCGGATGCAGGCGATGGGCCGCGCCGGGGATCTGGCCGCGCCGATTGAATTGAAGGCAGTTGACCCGCGCTGGCCGCTGGTCGGACGCTTGACCTTGGCCGATGGCCGTCAGGTTGGCGCGCCGCCCGCCGGTCAGGTCTGGATCGGGCAAGGCGCCGCGGACCGGCTTGGAATCACCACCGGACAACCCATTTCGATCGGCACGCTTAACCTGACCGTCGGCGGGATCATCGCCAATGAACCGGACCGCTTGGGCGAGGGCTTTGCGCTAGGCCCAGCGGTGATTACCGCGCTCGACGTACCGCAGCGCGCCGGCCTGACCGCGCCCGGCGCGATGTACCGCGCCAAAGTGCGGATCACCCTGCCCCCGGCGCGCAATCCCGATAGGGTGGCCGAAGCGTTGAAGGCGCAGTTCCCTTCGTCCGGGTTCGAAGTCCGCACCCGCGATCGCGCCGCACCGGGGGCCGAACGGTTCGTGACCCGGATGGGCGATTTCCTGATTCTGGTCGGGCTGGCCGCGCTGGTTATCGCCGGGATCGGGATCGGCGGCGGGGTTTCATCCTACCTTGAGGCGCGGCGCGGCGCCGTGGCGACACTGAAAGTCTTGGGCGCGACCAGTGGTGACATTGCGCGGATCTATCTGCTTCAGATCGGCGCGGCGGCCGTTGCCGGCAGCCTGGCTGGCCTCGCCGCCGGGGTGCTGGTCACACCGCTGCTGGCAAGCGCCTTGGGCGAGTTGCTGCCGGTTGCTGCCGGGTTGACGTTTGATCCATGGGCGCTGACCCGCGCGGCTGCATTCGGCCTGCTGATCGCTCTGGTCTTTGCCGCTCCGCCGCTGCTGGCCGCGCGGCGCTTTCCGGCGATGGCGCTGCTGCGCGCGCGGGTTGCTCCGCTGGGCAACTCGTGGCGCGATGCCGCGCTGCCCGTGGGCCTTGGCATCGCCGGGATTGTCGGCCTGTCACTGATTGGAACTCGTCAGCCGCTGATGGTCGGCGGGTTTCTGGGCGGAGCGGCGGCGCTGCTGGTGCTGCTCGGCGGGCTCGGTTGGGCGATCCGCACTGGTGCCGCGCGGTTGCCCCGGCCAGCGCATCCGATATTACGGATTGCACTGTCCAACCTGCACCGCCCCGGCGCGCAGACCGGCGCGCTGGTGACCGCGCTCGGCTTTGGTCTGTCGGCGTTCGTGCTGCTGGCGGCGATCCAAACCAGCCTTGATGCCAACATACTGTCCCGCGTGCCGCAGCGCGCACCCGATTACTTCGTGCTCGACGTGCCGCGTGACCGCGCGGCAGAGTTCGTTAAAGCCGTGCAGACGCAGGTCCCCGGCGCCAAGGTTCGGACCGTGCCGACCATGCGCGGGGCGGTGTTGGCCTATGGCCCCGAAGGCCGGATGATCCGCGTTTCGACGCTTAAATCGATCCCCGAAAACGGCTGGGTGCTGCGCGGCGAGCGAGGGCTGACCTATTCGGAAGGCATTCCCGAGGGCAATTCGCTGACCGCCGGGAAATGGTGGCCAGCCGGCTACAGCGGGGAGCCGCTGGTCTCAATCGACGAGCGGATGGCCGAAGCACTGGGCCTTAAACTGGGTGACCAGCTGACCATCGGCGTGCTGGGGGTGGAACGCACCGCGCGGATATCCTCGCTGCGCCGGATCGATTGGGATTCGCTCGGCTTCAACTATGTGATGGTGTTCAGCCCCAATGCGCTGGCCGATGCGCCGCACAATCTGGCGGCGATGGTCGATTTGCCCAAAGCCGGGGATCGCGGCGGCCTGCTCCGCACGTTGGTCAGGGAATTCCCCTCCAGTTCGGTGATCGAGGTTGGCGGCGTGCTCAATCAAGCGCGCGATCTGCTGCGGCAAGTCAGCCTCGCGATCCTTAGCGCGGCATCGGTGGCGGTGCTGGCCGGGATCGCAGTGCTGCTCGGTGCGATTGCCGCGGCGCGGGCCAGCCGTACCTATGACAACGTGATCCTGCGCGTGTTGGGCGCCAGCCGCCGCCAGTTGCTGACGCTGCAGCTCGCCGAATATGCGCTGCTGGCAACCGTGCTGGCGGGAGTCGCGCTGGCACTGGGTATGGGCACGGCCTGGCTGGTGGTGGTCAAGCTGTTCGAATTTGACTGGCTGCCGCACTGGCCGAGCGTGCTGGCAACGTTGGGAATGGGGCTGCTGCTGGTAATCCTGTTTGCGCTGGGGGCATCTTTGCCGCTGCTTCGCGCCAAACCGGCACAGGCGTTGCGAGAGCTATAGCCGCAAAGCTTGCCCCTTGCCCCCACATCCGCTAGGGGCGCGGCCAATGTTGCGGCGCAGCAAGGCGCCCTACCCCCCGCTAGAGAGTACACTTCCATGTCTGCCCAGCTTCCCCTGCGCAATATCGCGATCATCGCCCACGTCGATCATGGCAAGACCACGCTGGTCGACCAACTGTTCCGCCAGTCCGGCACTTTCCGCGATAATCAGCGGATTGAAGAGCGCGCGATGGATTCCAACGATCTCGAAAAAGAGCGCGGGATCACCATTTTGGCGAAGTGCACCTCGGTCGAATGGGACGATCACAACGGCCACACCACCCACATCAACATCGTCGATACGCCGGGCCACGCCGATTTTGGCGGCGAAGTGGAACGGATCCTCTCGATGGTCGATGGCGTGATTTTGTTGGTCGATTCGTCCGAAGGCGCGATGCCGCAGACCAAGTTCGTGACCGGCAAGGCGCTGGCGCTGGGCCTGCGTCCGATCGTCGTGGTCAACAAAGTCGACCGCCAGGACGAACGCATCCAGGAAGTGCTCGACGAAGTGTTCGACTTGTTCGTCAGCCTTGATGCAACCGACGAGCAGCTCGATTTTCCGGTGCTCTACGCCTCGGGCCGCAACGGCTATGCCAACGAAGATCCGAGCCTGCGCGAAGGCACTTTGACCCCGCTGTTCGCCAAGATTGTCAGCCACGTTCCGGCCCCCGAAGCCGATTTCGACGGACCCTTCAAGTTCCTCGTCACTCTGCTCGATCGCGACAACTTTTTGGGCCGGATTCTGACCGGCAAGGTCCAGTCGGGCAAGATCAAGGTCAACGCGCCGATCCATGCGCTCGACAACGATGGCAAAGTGATCGAAACCGGCCGCGCCAGCAAGCTGATGGCGTTCCGCGGCCTCGAGCGGGTGCCAGTCGAAGAAGCCCGCGCAGGTGATATTATCTCGATCGCCGGGCTGACCGAAGCAACCGTCTCCAATACCATCTGCGACCCCTCGGTAACCGAACCACTCCACGCCCAGCCAATTGACCCGCCAACGCTGTCGATGCGCTTTGCCGTGAACGATTCGCCGATGGCCGGGCGCGAAGGCACCAAAGTCACCAGTCGCATGATCCGCGACCGGTTGGCCCGCGAAGCTGAGAGCAACGTTGCGATCCGCGTCACCGAATCGGCCGACCGGGACAGCTTCGAAGTTGCCGGGCGCGGCGAATTGCAGCTGGGCGTGCTGATTGAGACTATGCGCCGCGAAGGGTTCGAGCTGGGCATCAGCCGCCCTCGCGTGCTTTACAGCACGGACGAAAACGGTAAGCGCACCGAACCTTACGAAACCACCGTGATTGACGTCGATGACGAATATGCCGGCGTCGTGGTTGAGAAAATGGCGATCCGCAAAGGCGAGATGACCGATATGCGGCCCTCGGGCGGCGGCAAGACCCGGATCACCTTTTCCGCTCCTTCGCGCGGGCTGATCGGTTACCACGGCGAGTTCCTGTCCGACACGCGCGGCACCGGGATCATGAACCGGCTGTTCGAGAAGTACGGCGCCTACAAGGGCGTCATTGAAGGCCGTCCAGTGGGCGTGCTGATCTCCAACGGCGCGGGCGAAGCGGTCGGTTATGCCCTCAATATGCTCGAAGAACGCGGCGTGCTGTTCGTGCGCCCGCAGGACAAGATCTATGAGGGCATGATCATTGGCGAAAACGCCAAACCGGACGATCTTGAAGTTAATCCGATGAAGTCCAAGCAGCTGACCAACTTCCGCTCGACCGGCAAGGATGACGCGATCCGCCTCACCCCGCCCCGGGTGATGACGCTGGAACAGGCGATCGCCTATATCGACGACGACGAGATGGTCGAGGTGACCCCCAAGAGCATCCGCCTGCGCAAGGCCCTGCTCGACCCGAATGAGCGCAAGAAGGCCGGGCGCAAGAAGCAGGCCGCCTGAGCCGACCTTGTTAATATAACGCCAAAGTTTTCTGAACGGTTGCTGCCGATGCCGTGCCGCAACCGTTCAGTCTGAAAATGCGAATCAGGTTCCAAGGCTCCGATACGCGTCGCCCATGTCGCCGCACGGACCCATGGAGACCTGCAATGCGCATTTTCAGCAAGACTACCCTCAGCCTGGCTCTCGCCGCCACTGCCTTGACCGGCATGACCGCCACCCCGGCATTGGCCAACCACGACAACCGCCGCGGCAATGGCGATGCGATCGCGGCCGTGATCGGCATCGGCGTGCTTGGCGCGGTGATCGCCGCCGCAACCTCGTCGAACCGCGGCCGCAATGATGGCTATTACAACAACGGCTACGACCAGCGTGGCTACGATAATCGTGGCTATGACAATCGCGGCTATGATCGTCGCGGCTATGACAATTATGGCTATGACCGCAATGATTGTGACCGCAACGGTCGCCACCGCAAGCATGGCCGCCGCCACTGGAAGAACCATGATCGGGACGATCGCAACGATCACGGCAGCTATGGCTATAACAACAGCTACCGCAGCAACAACGGCGATGACGACGACTATCGCGGCAACAACGGCTACTGAGTGAGCCAGCCGCCGCGGTAAGTGTTCCCCCCGGTGCCCCGTGCGCCGGGGGGAATTGGTTTACAACTCCGCCCGATCACGCCACCAATCTTGCCATGAGGGACACGGCAGGCATCGCAGATTGGCAAAAAGCCGGGGTCGGTCCGCGATGCGCTATCGCCGCAGCGCGCCTCACGAGTCTGCGGGCGGCGCTCGTCGCCCTCTTGCTGGCGCTGGTGCCGATGGC
>VFKS01000272.1 GCA_009885425.1 Novosphingobium sp. | reverse complement strand
CTTGCTGGCGGCGGAGCATCGCGCCGGCGATTTCCTGGGCATAGGCGAGGTGCGTAAAGCCGCATTCGTCTACCGTGATCCCGGCCATGGTCAGCCGCGCGATCAGTTCCTTGCGCAGTTCGATGCCAACTTCATCGTGATTGCCGCGCAGGGTAATCTCGGCATGGGCGAAATCGTCATAAGGATAGCGCGAGCCGATCGTCCGCACGGCCGCTTCAATCTGGACCATCACAAAGGCCTTGTAATCGTCCACATCGTACAGCGCCTGCGCGGTATCGGTGACCCGCCAGACTACTTGGGCAGCCATCTCGATCGGATTGCCGCGCAGATCGTTGACCTTGATCTTGTCCGACACCAGATTGTTGGCGCGGACCGAGATTTTGGTCTTGCCCATCCACGGCCAGACCCAGCGCAGGCCGTTCGAACGGTCGGTTCCGCGATAGGCCCCGAACAGCGTGATCGCGGCGGCCTGATTGGGCTGGATCATGTAGAACCCGGCCGAGATCAGGACCAGCACCACCGCACCGAGCAGGGTCGGCACGACAAAGCCCAGAACAGCGTCGTCATTGGGATTGCTTGATGCAAACGAAACGATGCGCCAGATCATCAGCGCGAGCAGGCCCAAGAAAGCCAGCAACATCAGGTAGCCACTGGTTGACCAGGCGCGGGCTTCGCGGCTGGCGGTCATGGCAACATGCGAATCGGTCATCAGTGTTCCCCTATAAAGTGATATCATATTAATATCGCTTTTGCCGAAGGTGTCAACAGGGCTTGAAATCAGAACGAATCGCTCGTATTAGATGCCTCGCGGAACCGGGCCCCTCTGGCGCGGCGTTTGACCACCCCCCATCCTGGTCAGCGCTGTGTGATGTCGGACCGCATCGGATACACCGATGCCAGGGTCCGGGTGAAATTCCCCTCCAAACCCCACTCAGGCCCTGCTCGGTGTGTCCGATCATTCGTCAAACGTAATGATAGGGACTGTCCTCATGGAATTTCTGACCGCCGACTGGCTCGGCACACCGCTCTGGTTCTGGCTCTCGTTCGTCGGGATCGTGCTGGCGCTGACCGCTTTCGATCTCGGCGTCCTCCACAAGGAGGACCGCGAGATGGGGATCGGCGAGTCGCTGAAACTCACGG
>VFKS01000060.1 GCA_009885425.1 Novosphingobium sp. | reverse complement strand
GCCCCACTGATGATACCGGGGGCGGGGCTACACTGTTCGGCAAAGCCCAGCGTCGAAACATAGGCGGGATAGGTCATGGCGCTTGGTGCCCTTGCATGAAGTGTTCGTGCGGTATGACGGCGGGTGATCCGCAAATTGCGCGGCTGGCTGCCTTGCCCGACATCGTCGCGCTTTCGACGCAGGCGGTGTTGGTCCCGGTGCGGGTCCAGTCGCCCGCCAGGACCAGGTTGATGAACCCTGATTCGCCCGGATTCAGGCGGTACTGGGTCGTGCCGCTCCAGGTGCCGGGGCAGCATTCGGTGGGATCGATGTTGGCGCGCAGGAACTGATCGGACAGACGCGCCGGGCCGTTTGCGCTGCCACCATAGAGCAGCGCCCAATCGATCCCGTTGCTGCCGGGCGCCACAGCATTCGGCCAGATCGTGGCGGTATCGTTCTCGAGCCAGTGCTGGACCCGGCTTTGAACATCGGCCAGCGCCCGCGCCGGGACCCCGCTGTCGCCAGCTGGCTTGGTATAGGCATCGGTGTTGAGCGGGCCGCACAGGTAATGGAGCGACCTGGGCGGATCGGCGCTTGGCCAGGCTTCGTGGGGAATCGAATTGCCCATCGCCGCCCAGACATCGAGCGGTTCAACCGCGCCGACCATCGCCGGGCTGGCATCGCTCCAGCCAAGCTCGCTGAGGTCCTTGGTCAGCCACAGCTGCTCGGCATGGGTCGGGACGACGCCGATATTGCCGGTCATTGCGGCAAAGGCTGGCGAGGCAGCGATCAGTTCGGCGCAGGGGCTGGCCTCACCGTTGCCAAAATCCTTGAACGCACCGATCGACAGGCCGAGCACGACCTTGTCGAAGTGTTCACCCAGCACCAGCGTATCGACCGGGCGCTGGTAGCTGGGCGGATAGACCGCCCAGTGGCTCTCAAAATTGGTCCCCGCCGCTTTCAGCGCCGGGCCATCCGTCAATTGCTCCCAGAACGGCTCGCTCGGCCAGCACGGCAGGCCTTTGACTGTGAACAGCGGGCCATAGCCTGCCGGGGCCTGCGCCTGGCGCTCGATCTCGATCCGCTCGATCCAGT
>VFKS01000040.1 GCA_009885425.1 Novosphingobium sp. | reverse complement strand
GCGCGCCCCCGTCGGCGCGCGCCATGTCGCCATCATTATGGATGGCAACGGGCGCTGGGCCAAAAAGCGCCACCTGCCGCGCGCGATGGGCCACCAGCGCGGGGTTGAGACGGTCCGCGAACTGGTCCGTGCGGCGCGTGAAATGGGGCTGGAGGCGCTGACGCTCTATGCTTTCAGCACCGAAAACTGGCGCCGCAGCGAGGAAGAAGTTTCGGTCCTGATGGGGCTGCTGAAACGCTATATTCAGGCCGATCTGGAAGAATTCGTCGCCAACAACGTGCGGCTGAAAATCATCGGCGACTACTCGATTTTGGCGCGTGATATCGTCGAACTGCTTGATGATGCACTGGTCCGCACGGCCGGGAATGATGGCACCACGCTGGTGGTCGCGCTCAATTATGGCGCGCAGGATGAAATCGCCCGCGCCGCTGCCAAGGCCGCTGCGAAAGGCGCGATTACGCCGGATAGCATCGAGGCTGAGCTGGATACCGCCGGCCTGCCGCCACTCGACCTGCTGATCCGCACATCGGGCGAAGTGCGGTTGTCGAACTTCCTGCTGTGGCAGGCGGCCTATGCCGAAATGGTCTTCACCGATGTGCTGTGGCCGGACTTTACGCCCGAGCATTTGCGCGCGGCGCTAACGGAATTTGCTGGACGGGAGCGGCGTTATGGTGGGCGTTGAAAATCCTCCCCGGAACGGGGAGGTGCCCCGCAGGGGCGGAGGGGTCGCGACCTCGCCGCAAGCACTGCGCTACCCGGATAGCTCCCGACCCCTCCGTCACGCCTCGCCCCATGCGCCACCGCCCCGTTTCGGGGAGGATCATCTGTGACCACCAACCCACCCAAAAAATCCGACCTCGGCGTGCGGGTTCTCTCGGCTATCGTCATGGTTGCGGTGGCGGGGACGGCGCTGTGGCTGGGGGGCTGGTTTTGGACGATCTTCGTCGCGGCGGTCGGCCTGGGCGTTCTGTGGGAATGGTTTCGGTTAACGTCTGCCATGACACACAAAACTGCAGCGCGTGGGGCGTGGGGTGTCGCGGGATTGATCTACATTGGGCTTGCTGCGGCGACACTGATGTCATTGCGGGCACCGTACGACGGCATCTTCAACGTCGGGCAAGTCCTGTTAGCGGTGATTGGAGTCGACATTGGCGCCTATTTTGCGGGCAGAGCAATCGGTGGCCCAAAAATTGCCCCGTCGATCAGCCCATCTAAGACTTGGGCAGGACTTCTCGGTGGGGCAGTTGGTGGAAGCCTGCTGCTGTTTGCGATTTCATGGGCCTGGCCGGCCGGACTTTGCGAGGTCTATAACTATTACCTCGACTCCGACGATCCACCGCTGCCTGCGGGCGTTTTTAGCATCGACGATCGCTGCCATCTTTGGATTCCCGATTGGTCGGTAGCTTGGCAATTTTTGATAGCTGGAAGCATCATCGCTGTTATTGCTCAAACCGGCGATTTCTTCGAAAGCTGGATGAAACGAAAAGCTGGCGTGAAGGACTCCGGCAATCTGATCCCCGGGCATGGTGGCCTACTTGATCGAGCAGACGGATTGATCGCCGTTTGTTTTGTCGGGAGCATCGTCCCATTTGTGGCCCGATTGTTCGTGCCATGACTCGCACCATCACCATCCTCGGCGCAACCGGCTCAGTCGGCGCTTCCACCATCGATCTGATCCGGCGCGAGCGGGACAAGTGGCGGGTCATGGCGCTCACTGCAAACTGTCAAGCGGCGGAACTCGCCGAGCTCGCCAAGGAACTTAACGCCGAGGTGGCGGTTGTTGCAGATGAGAGTTGCCTGCCTGCGCTCCGTAGCCATCTTTCTGGGTCGCAAACCTTGGCAGCGGGCGGGGCAGGCGCTCTCAACGAGGCCGCCTCGCGCCCCGCCGATATCACCATCGCCGCAATCGTCGGCTGCGCGGGTCTTGCGCCCACTATGGCGGCGATCGAGCAAGGAAAGACCATCGCTCTCGCCAACAAGGAAGCGCTGGTCTCTGCGGGCGAAGTCATGACTGCTGCCGTATCCAAATACGGCACCACGCTGCTGCCGGTGGACAGCGAGCACAACGCCATCTTCCAGTGCCTCGCAGGCAATTCCTATGATCACGTCCGCTCGATCACGCTGACCGCCAGCGGCGGGCCGTTCCGTGACTGGACGCTGGAACAACTCGCTGCCGCCACCCCGGCGCAGGCGGTCAAGCATCCCAACTGGGATATGGGCGCCAAGATCAGCGTCGATAGCGCGACGATGTTCAACAAGGGCCTCGAACTGATCGAGGCGCATCACCTGTTCCCAGTGGGCCTCGATAAGCTGCGGATCGTGGTGCATCCGCAATCAGTGATCCATTCGATGGTCGAATACCGCGATGGATCGACGCTGGCGCAGCTCGGCCCCTCGGATATGCGGGTGCCGATTGCCTCGTGCCTCGCCTGGCCGAGCCGGATGGATACGCCCTGCGCGCCGCTCGATCTGGCCGCGCTGGGCGAGCTCACGTTCCGCGCGCCGGATGAGGACCGCTTCCCCGCGACCCGTCTGTGCCGACTGGCGGCCGAGGCGGGCGGGGCGGCTCCGGCGGTGCTTAATGCCGGGAACGAAATTGCGGTCGCAGCGTTCCTTGCGGGACACCTGCCATTCACCCGCATTTCGGTAATGGTCGAAGAACTATTGGGGCGCTATGCTCCTGCTGCCCCGGTTGCGCTGGATGACGTTATCGCCATTGATGCCGAGGCGCGGGGCCGTGCCCGCCAATTGCTGGAGCTTGTCTAACTTGATCGAATCTCCTTCCTTTCTGCTCTACGTCGGCGCCTTTCTGCTGCTGCTGGGGCCGTTGATCGTTTTGCATGAGCTGGGCCATTACTGGATGGGCCGGGTGTTTGGCGTCCGCGCGCTGACCTTTTCGGTCGGGATGGGCAAAGAGCTGTGGCACCGGATCGACAAACGCGGCACCCGCTGGCGGATCGCGGCGGTCCCGCTCGGCGGCTATGTGCTGTTCGCAGGGGACGCTGATGCCACCAGCAAGCCCGATCCGGCGCTGGAAAATGCCAGCGCTGATGAACTGAAGGGCACATTCCCCGGCGCGCCGCTGTGGCAGCGCACGTTGATTGTGTTGGCGGGGCCTATGGCTAACCTGCTGATTGCCGTGGCGATCATCGCGGCCTTTGCGCTCAGCTTTGGTGTGCCGTCCAACCCGGCGATTGTTGGCGGGTTCAGCGAGAATTCGCCCGCGCGCGCCGCTGGCTTGCAGGAAGGCGACCGGATTACCCGGATCGACGGATCAGAAATCGATGGTTTTCAGGATCTGGTGACCGCGGTGTCGATCTATCCCAACACAGTGGTGCAGGTCACGATTGACCGCGCCGGGCGGACGATGTCGATGCCGGTCAAGCTGTCCGAGCAGGTGATCAAGGACCGCTTTGGCAACGAGACGCGGCTGGGCTTCATGGGCGTGGCCGGCGGCGCGATGGAACGGCGTGAAATCGGCGCGATCAGCGCGGTCGGCTATGGCTTTACCGAAAGCGTCGCAATCATGCGGACGATGATCATCGGTCTGAAACAGATCATAGTCGGCGAACGCTCGGTCAAAGAGATGGGCGGACCGATCAAAATCGCCAAATTCTCAGGCGAAGCGCTGACCATGGGCTGGCTTTCGTTCGTACAGTTCGCCGCGCTCATTTCAATTAATTTGGCATTCATCAACCTGCTGCCAATCCCGACCTTGGATGGTGGGCACCTGGCAATGTATGCCGCGGAAGCAGTCCGCCGCAAACCGCTGGGTGTTCGCAGTCAGGAATGGGCGTTCCGCACCGGCATGGCTTTCATGCTGGCGGTGGCAGCGTTCGTGACATTCAACGACCTTGCCGGGCTGTTCTTCCCCTGAAGAACGCGGCAGGGCGAAGGAAATCTGCGGAAGGTTGCAGCAACTTCGCTTGATCCAATGGCGGGCATCGGGCAGAGGGCGGCGACGTGTCTGCGTGTAGCGGGCTGGCGACGCTTTGGCCGGTTTGTGTGCAGCCAAATTTAGACGGGAAATGCCGTGCCGATGAATCAAGACCAAATGGATCGCAACCACGGCCTCAGTGCCCGCCTGTCGATGGCCGCGCTGTTGCTGGGGACCACGATCCTGGCCGGCCTGCCGCAGGTTGCGCTGGCCCAGGCGGCGCCCGCCGCGACTGCAGCACCGGCTCCGGCGGCTGAAACGCCTCCTGCGGCTGACACCATTCGCTCGATCACTGTGTCCGGCTCGCAGCGGCTTGAGGCTGATACGATCCGCACCTACGTCAAGCTGCGGATTGGCCAGCCCTATACTCAGGCTGCGGGCGATCAGGCGCTGAAGGATCTGTTTGCGACCGAACTGTTCGCTGATGTCCAGATCCGCAACGATGGCGGCGCAGTGACGATCGAGGTCAAGGAAAACCCGGTGATCAACCGGATCATCCTTGAAGGAAACAAGCGGATCAAGTCGGACAAGATCGTCCCCGAAATCAAACTCGCCCCGCGTCAGATCTTCACGCGTTCGAAAGTCCGCGCCGACGTTGCCCGGATTATCGAGCTGTACAAGCGCCAGGGCCGGTTCGCCGCTTCGGTTGAGCCTAAGATGGTGATGCTCGACCAGAACCGTGTCGATATCGTCTTTGAAATCAACGAAGGTCCCAAGTCCAAGGTTCGCAAGATCAATGTAATCGGCAACGAAGCCTTCAGCGATGGCCAGTTGCGCGGCGAGATGATCACCAAGGAAGCCGGGATCACCAAGATCCTGAGCTCCGGCACGACCTATGACCCGGACCGGATGGCCTTTGACCAGCAAAAGCTGCGCCAGTTCTATCTGACCAAGGGTTATGCCGATTTCCGGATCGTTTCGGCGGTGGCCGAACTGACGCCCGACAAGAAGGACTTCATTCTGACCTATGTGGTCGAAGAAGGCCCGCGCTATAAATTCGGCGATATCAAGGTTGAAAGCCAGCTGCGCGATTTCGATGGTGACCGGCTGGGCGGCCAGCTGCCGATGAAGAAGGGCGATTGGTATGACGCCAAGATGGTCGAAGACACAATCGACCGGCTGAATCAGACGCTCGGCACCTTCGGCTATGCCTTTGCCGATGTGCGCCCCGAATATGCCCGCAACAAGGACGAGCTCACCATGAGCCTGGTCTTCCAGATCGCTGAAGCGCCGCGGGTCTATGTCGAAAAGATCGACGTCAACGGCAACACGCTGACGCAGGACAAGATCATCCGCCGCGAATTCCGTCTGGCTGAAGGCGATGCGTTCAACTCGCTGCAGGTCAAGCGTTCAACCGCGCGGATCAATTCGCTCGGCTATTTCCAGGAAAAGTTCGAAATCGAACAGAAGCCTGGCTCGGCCCCCGATCGGATCATTCTCGAAGCCAACGTCGAAGAAAAGCCGACCGGGCAGCTCCAGCTATCGGCTGGTTATTCCAGCCTCGAAGGGCTGATCTTCCAAGGCGCGATCGAGCAGCGCAACTTCCGCGGGCGCGGCCAGACGATCGGCTTGAACCTGGCCTATTCAAACTATTCGAAGCAGGTCGATATCAGCTTCACCGAACCCTATGTGTTTGACAAGAATGTCAGCCTGGGCGTGAATGTCTATCGCCGCGATCTCAACAGCTTCAACAACTTCAACAACCAGCGCAACACGGTCTATCAGCAGGCCACCACTGGTTTGCAGGTCCGCGCGGGCGTGCCGGTGACCGAATATGTCTCGGCCGTGGCCAGCTATACCTTCAACTATGACGATATCAGCGTCGATCGTAGCCAGTATTTCACCGACCGGCAGAATGCGCCGCTGCTCGAGTGCGACGCGCTGATAGCCGGGCGTTATCTGTGTGATGCGCTCGGCAAACGGACCAGCTCGATTCTTGGCCTGACGCTGATCTACGATACGCTCGACAACCGCTATCGTCCGTCGCGCGGCCGCTCGTTCTCGGTCACCACCGAATTTGCCGGGCTGGGCGGTTCGGTCAAGTATGTCCGGATGCGAGGCAACGCAGCGCAGTACTTCACCATCGGTAAGGGTTTTGTGTTTTCGCTGAAGGCAGAAGCCGGGGCGATCACTCCGTGGGGTGGCAACACCACAACCAGCACCGAATCGATCCGGTTGACCGACCGATTTTATTTGGGCGAGCCCCAGTTGCGCGGGTTTGACATCCGAGGGATCGGACCGCGCGTGATCCGTCAGTCGATTATCGCCGATCCGGCTGACACCACTGGGGCGACCCCGCTAATTATTACCGACCGCGAGCGGGTGGTGGATGACGCCTTGGGCGGCCGCTATTACTATCTTGGCCATTTGGAGCTGGAAATTCCGCTTGGCTCGGGTGCGCGCGAACTCGGCCTGCGTCCGTCGATCTTCATGGATATCGGCGCGGTCTGGGGGATCAAGCCGCCTGTCCTGCAATCGAGCCCGTTCCCGAACGGCATCTTTATCCCGTCGCGCGATCCCTCTGGTGCCGCGCTCTATACTCAGATCGATGCCGCCGCGCTGATCGGGACGGTCTGCACTCCTTCGGCCATTTCGACGGTCACCAACCCCATCAATCCCACGCCGCCAACGTGCCTGACCAGCTCCAACAACACCGCGATCGGATCGACGGTTGGTGCGTTCCGGGAAATCTTCGTCGGCAATTCGCCCAAGCCGCGCATCTCTGTCGGCATCGGGGTTAACTGGAACTCGCCATTCGGCCCGTTCCGGATCGACTTTGCCCACGCTCTGACCAAGGTTGAGGGCGACGATACAAAATCCTTTACATTCAACGTAGGAACCCAGTTCTGATGACCAAGCTTTTCAAGTCCCTGTGCGGCACCGCTTTGGTGCTCGCGATGGCCGCTCCGCTTGCCGCGCAAAAAAAGCCGGCCCCGACCCCCGCTCCTGCCGCTGCTGCAAGCGGTCCGATCGTGCCCGGCCTTGGTGTCGCCAATCTCGATGCGGTGATCGTCAATTCGAACGCCTATCAAGTCGCGCAGCAGCAACGCCCGGTGACCTACAAGGCCACCGTTGATGCCTATAACGTCCGCGCCCAGCAGCTTGACGCTCAGCTCAAGGTGATGATCGACAAGTTCAACGCCGATCGCGCCGCGAAGAAGCCGGATGCCGTGCTGCAGCAGCAGTATGGCGCGATCCAGCAGTTCGAAGCCCAGGCTAAGGAAGAGCTCCAGCGGATCCGGATGCCGATCAGCCTGTCCGAAGCCTATGTGATCGAGCAGATCGCCGAAAAGCTCGACCAGGCGGTCCAGAACGCGATGTCAAAGCGTGGGATCACCATTCTGCTTGGCCCCGATGCTGTTATCGCCCGGACGAACGCTTATGAGCTCAGCCCGACGATCATTGCCGAACTCAACGTGCTGATCCCCGCCGCCAATCTGGTTCCGCCGCAGGGCTGGGTGCCGCGGGCCGCACGCGAACAGCAAGCCGCTCAGGGTCAGGCGCAGCAGCCGCGTCCGTCCGCAGTCACTCCTGCCGCACCGAAGCCCGCCGCGCCGCGCCCGGTTGGGCCGCAGCCTGAAGGCCGTTAAGCCAGAGGGCAGGGGGCAGCGATGAGCGAGCAAGCAGCAGCCGGATCTTCGGCCTATGATATCCCGAAGATTCTGGCTGCCTTGCCGCATCGCTATCCGATGCTGCTGGTCGACCGGGTCATCGAAGTCGGCGAAGAAACGATCACCGCAGTCAAGGCGGTCAGTTTCAACGAGGGCTTTTTTCAGGGCCACTTCCCAGGCCGCCCGATCATGCCTGGCGTGCTCCAGATCGAAGCCCTGGCCCAAGCCGCCGGGATTCTGGCGATCGAAAGCCTCGGCCTCGCCGGGACCGGCAAGCTGGTCTATTTCATGGCAATCGAAGAGGCCAAGTTCCGCGCGCCGGTTGAACCCGGCGTTTTGCTAACGCTCGAGGCCGGTTTTGTCCAGAAGCGAAGCCGGGTCTGCAAGTTCTGGGGCAAGGCCTCGATCGAAGGCAAGGTGACCTGCGAAGTGAAATTCACTGCAATGATCGCGGATGCATAATTGATGGGTCGACTTGGGCATCCGCCCAAGTCGGGCAACACCGGCCCGCTCCCCCGGCCCAACCACCCACAGGGTAACCTTTAACGGGTGGTTGGGCCGGGGGAGCGGGCCGGTGTTGCCGATCCAGCCGGACGGCTGGACAAAACCAAAAGGCCCGGCTAAGGGCCGCGCTTCCTATTCCAGACCGGTCGGAACCGGTCGCTAGCGAAAGACATTGCGATGAAGGCCGAAGGACATCCCGACTACCACACCATCAAGGTCCAGATGACCGATGGCACCGTGTTCGAAACCCGCTCCACCTGGGGCAAAGAAGGCGACACGTTGGTTCTCGAAATCGATCCCACCTCGCACCCGGCCTGGACTGGCGGCACCCGCCAGATCGACCAAGGCGGCCGCGTTGCGCAGTTCAACAAGCGTTTCGGCGGGCTTACGCTCAAGAAGAACTGAGCGATCGGTTCTGGCCAAATGCAAAGGGCGGCTCCGCTGGAGCCGCCCTTTTGCTATGCCGACTTGCTGGCGACGAATCAATCGCCCGAAATCTCGCGGGCATCGGCATCGGTGATCGGGCGGAGGAATTCCACCCCGGCACGATGATCGCGAACCCAGCGGACAACCGCCTGAATCGTCCAGTCGCTTGACAGTCGAAGCGAAACAAACTGTCCCAACCGCATCCACCTGGCATCGGTTTCCAGATGGCAGCCATGGACTGAAATGTCGTGTATCAAGGCTTTTCCGCGGTCTCCGTGGCTAGAGTGGACCATCGCTCGCGCGTGCGAGCGCAGCCGTGTCGCCCGGCGGGTCTGAGGAACCGGCTGACGATGTAGCGCAGGATCGATCTTCAATTTCGCAGCCACTGTCCAACCCCTTTTAAGGACATTTCAGAAGGATGTTAGGAACCGCTGGTTAACAATCTGGAAATGGTGATCAACCCGGGCGCACTTGACGTTCCCGATACCACCGGGTGATCACATATTTCCGGCCCTTGCGCACTTTCAGAGCGTGATGGAGCGTGGCCGGATTGACCGCGCCATCTGGCAGCCGGTTGTTCCAGGCCAG
>VFKS01000158.1 GCA_009885425.1 Novosphingobium sp. | reverse complement strand
GCGGTGCCGTAACCCTGATCACGCTCAACCGCCCGGCATCGCTCAACGCGCTCAATTCGGCAGTTCTGGAGGAACTGATTGCGGCCTTCGCTGCGTTTGAGGCTGATCCCGGCCAGCGCTGTGCAGTGCTGACCGGCGCGGGCGAGAAAGCTTTTGCGGCGGGCGCCGACATCAAGGAAATGGCCGACAAACCCGCTGCCGATTTCTATTCGCAGGACTTTTTCAGCCGGTGGACCAGTCATCTCGTGAAGGCGACCCGCAAGCCGTGGATCGCGGCGGTGAACGGCTTTGCATTGGGCGGCGGGTGTGAGCTCGCCATGATGGCTGACTTTATCATCGCATCCGAAAACGCCCGCTTCGGCCAGCCCGAAATCAAGCTGGGTGTCGCCCCCGGCATGGGCGGCAGCCAGCGCCTGACCCGCGCAGTGGGCAAAGCCAAAGCGATGGAAATGTGCCTGACCGGGCGGATGATGGGCGCCGAAGAGGCTGAGCGTTCAGGACTTGTGGCGCGGGTGGTCCCGCTGGCCTCGCTGGTCGAAGAGGCGCTCAAAACCGCCGCCGAGATCGCCGCGATGCCGCCGCTGGCCGCGATCGCCAACAAGGAAATGGTCAATGCTGCGTTTGAAACCGGGCTGGATCAAGGCGTGTTGATCGAACGCCGGATCTTCCAAGTGCTGACCGCGACCGAGGACAAAGCCGAAGGCATGGCCGCGTTTATCGAGAAGCGAGCTGGGGTTTGGAAGGGGAAATAATAGCGATGCGCCGACCGCTTGTTTCCCTCAGGACTTGGTTCATAGCTATTACGCTGGTCGGAGCGCATTTTCTTTCATGGGGTTGGGTCGCCTGGCGAGACATCCAATACGATGACGGAAATTTGCTTTGGTGGCTGGTTGCTTTCCTTGTCTTTCCCGCGTGCGCACTAATTGCCCTCGTTCTCAGCTTCCTTCGAGGCCGACTGGATTGGCGCAACAAATTCGGAGAGTAGCATGAAAATCGCCTTCATCGGCCTCGGCAACATGGGCGGCGGAATGGCTGCCAATCTGGTCAAGGCGGGGCATGAGGTTCATGCCTTCGACCTCTCGCCAGAGGCCCTCGCCCGCGCGGCTGAGAACGGCTGCGCTACCTACACTTCGGTGCGCGAAGCCGTTCAAGGCGCGGGAGCTGTCGTCTCGATGCTGCCCAATGGCGCCATCGTGGACAGCGTCTATGCCGCCGACGTGATCGGCCATGCGCCGACCTCAGCCGTGCTGCTCGATTGTTCGACCATCGACGTTGGCACCGCGAGGCTGGTCGCCGATGCTGCCAGTGCCGCCGGTTACGCGATGGTCGATGCGCCCGTTTCGGGCGGGATCGCGGCGGCCAATGGCGGCACGTTGACTTTCATGGTCGGCGGTTCTGACGAGGCCTTCGCGCGCGCCGATCCGATCCT
>VFKS01000362.1 GCA_009885425.1 Novosphingobium sp. | reverse complement strand
GCCGCAGCGGAGAGGAACGCCAGGATCAGTTTTGCGCGGCGGTTCATGCTTTGCCTCCACAGTTCAGTTTAGTGACCTTGGGCATCGCGATCGTGGCAAAGTCCTCCTGTGCTTGCGCACTTGGTTGGTAGATCCGCAGGGTAATGTCGAAGCTGCCTGCGTTGCGGGTAGAGGCCCAGGGCGAGCCATCGGGCCGAACGGACGCAAGGATTGCACTCCACTGCCCGTTTGCGTCGGGGCTGACTTCGGTTGCATCGAACGACAGTGCATCGTCGTCATTGAGTGGCAGGTAATTGTCGGCCGCATAGACCGTCACCGACCACCACTGCCCCGGCAGGGGGCCGCCGTTGACGCGGTAACTGCATTCTTCACGCAGCGGTGCGCCGGCATCGTCGGTCGTGCGGGTGAAGTAGACTGCCTGGCTCTTGTTGAGCGCGAGCAGCCCGCTGATCGCCACGCGCGCACGCAGCCAAGGGCCGGCATCGGCCGATCCGGTGACGCTGCTGCCATGCCAGCCGTTGTAGTTATCTCCGCCCATCCCGCGGGTGATCGCCCACCAGCCGCTGAGCAGGCCGACAATCAGGCCAACCGAAATGGTCGCCGCCCATGTCCAGCGCGAAATCTTTTGTGGATCAGCCAAGGTCCATGAACTCCTTCAGTCCCATCGGCGCATAGGGCCCCAGGATCAGTTGCTCGAACACCCCGAAGCCTTCACCGTGCTTGTCACTGGTAACCTTGCACGGCATTTGCACGTGGAAGTTATCCATCGATCCCGGATCGCATTGAAGCAAGCCTAAATCCTCTCGCTCCACCGCCAGCGCGCCGTGCCACAGCCCGTGCCCCCACTTGGGCGAGGTATAGCCCAGTCCGCGCATCTGGAACCGGCCAAGCGGCTCGAAGGTCAGCGTCTCGTCGCCATCCGGCGCTTCGATCACCAGGCTGCCTTTGGCCGGCCAGCGGGTTCCGGTGACGAGGGTTGAGGCCATCTCGCCCTCGGTATCGATCAGTTCTGCCGCAGTGGCGCCATCGGGCGCAATCACCGCGCGGGTGTTCCACTTGTTGCCCTTGGCATCGGCATTGACGTGGAAGAACACGCTGCGATCGGCGAAGTTGAGCGGGGTCCACTGCCAGAAGAAGCCGGGGACCACGCCGGTGCCGTGCGGCTGCTCATCGCGGGTGCCGACCGGGCGCACCCCCCAGCTGCGGTCGCGGGTCCCGGCGGTGCCCGGCGCGCAGGGCTCGCGCACACCGTCGACTTCGATCCAGCCGGTGTAGTGCCCATTCTGGGTCAGCCGGGTGTAATCCATGAATGTGCGCGGCCCGATCCGGTGGATGAAGCGCGGCTCTTCGATGGGAAAGGCGCGGCCGGTGAAGGTCAGATCGGCCTTCAACCCTTCGCCATCAACCGTCACCCGCAGCTTTTGCAGCGGCTCGATGATCTCGATCCGAATCGGCCCGACTTGCAGATCCATCCGCTCCATCCCCAGCTCGCGACTGGCGTGGAGGTTGTATTGGACCCCATCACGGATCGCCGAGAAGTGCGCGTCGGCGATGTTTAGGTGCGGGTAAATCCCAAAGGCCACCGCGAAAAAGCCCGAGCCATCGGGGGCATAGCCATTGAAGAAATAACGGTCATAGAAATTGCGGTCGGTCCCGGCATAGGCCACCGGCTCAGGCGTCTGGTGGAGCGGATAATCGTCGCCTTTGGTCAGCATAATCCATACTCCCGATTGTCCTGAGCTTGTCGAAGAGCGCCTCGCGTAAGAACCATCTGCCTTAGCCTTTCAATTTTTCCATGCTGCCGTGCGCCAAAGCCAAAGCGCAACCGCCGCGCGCCATCGACAGGAAGTTTGCGTCACCGCGATCGGTGCGTTCGACAAATGCTGCGCTGAACACGGCGGTTGAAACTCCGCTGAGCGCGCCAAGGACGTAGTCATCCCAGATCGCATCGCGCGACAACCCCACCCCGCGCGCGGTCATTTCAGTGCAATAGAGATCGAGCAGTTCGTCTTCGCAGGAGCGGCGCAGCGTATCGCCGATCCCGGTGCCCATGAAATAGCCGATATCGGTTAGCGGATTGCCCGCCGCCACCGTCTGCCAGTCCAGCACCGCGATCTGCTCCGCACCGTCCTTGATATCGAACAGCAGGTTGTCGAGCCGGAAATCCCCGTGAATGATGCTGCGAAAGCCGCCGTCATGCCCAAACCAATCGCCGCGCGCTTCGTTCAGCGCCCCACATAGCGCCATGAATTCAGGCTCAAGCAGGTCCTTGTAACGTTCCTGGAAGATGATCTGGGCTTGCCCATACAGCGCCTTGATCTGATCGACCTGGCCCGGCAGCGGTGCCAGCCAATCCAGATCGATCAGGGCCGGATTGTTCCAACTTGGCGCGTGGATGGCAGCGGCTTGGCGGATCCCGGCGCGGGCATCGGCAACTGAGCAGCCGGATAATTGATTGCCGCCACGAGCCGGGCCCAGATCCTCGAAGATCAGGACAAAATCGACATTGTCTGGAGCAATTTCGGCAGCCAGAACCTGCGGTACCCGTACGCCCAAATGTGGCGCAATTTCCCGGTAGAAGCCGACTTCCTTGGCATAGAGCCTGAACGCCCCGGCGGTGCCGCGGCTGGTTTCGTCGGCCGCCGGAAATTTCCCAGCCACCGTCGCCGGACCCGCGCCTGGCCGGTTATAGCTAAGATGAAACCGCGCCGAATCCCCGACCTGACCGGTTCCGATCGCCTCCCACCGAATCGCCGTAATGGCGCCATCTGTTAAGACGCCCGAAGCGCGCAATTGCGCGGTCAGCCAATCGGGCCGGACGGCTTCAGGATGCGATGGAATCGCGTTCATCCAGCTCCACTCTCTTACTATTTAACCGAACGGCTAAACCACCGGGGCCATACTGACAATGGACTTGGAAGGTTACTTTACTGGCAATTGATATGTCACGCTTGCCCCTGGGCCGACAGGAATATCCAAAGCCACCCAGCCAACCGTCAGCAGCATCCCGGCCACATAGTAAGCTGCCGCTATCGGCAAGGTCGCCGAGAGCAGCGAACCCAGCCGGAAAGTTGGGATCCAGCGCTGGCAATAAATCAGCGTCAGAACGAAATAGGCGTTGAGGGGAGAGATCAGGTTGGTGACGACATCGCCGACCCGGTATGCCGCGGTAGTCATCTCCGGAGAAACATCGAGCAACATCAGCATGGGAACAGCTACGGGGGCCATTGCCGTCCACTTGGCCGAGCCTGAGGCGATCAGGAAATCGAGCCAGGCCGACGCTGTGGTCAACAACGGCAGCAAAAGCGCGGGTGGTGCATCCATCGCACGAAGCCCGGAAGCACCCTGGATTGCGGTTATTGGCGCAAGGTTTGACCAGCCAAACATCGCCACGAAATGCGCTGCGAAAAAGGCCAGCACCAGATAGGGCAGCATCCCTTCTAACCCCTTGGCCATCATCTTCACGACATCGCGGTGCGAGGATATCGTGCCCACAGCCTTGCCATAGGCCCAGCCGCTGGTCAGCATCAGCACAAACAGTAACGGCACGGTTGCCCGGTAGAATGGCAGGATCCGCTGGGCTGGTTCGGCGGTGTGATCGTACAGCGGGGTGTAACCGGGCAGCAGCAGCATAGCCGCGACTCCTGCGGCGAACACCAGCGCGACCAGCCCGGCCGCCCGCAACCCGCGCCGCTCGCATTCGCCCAGCGGTGGTGGCGGCTCGAAGCTTCCGTCTTTGTGGCCGTGCCAATCGCCCAATCGGGGTGCGACGATCCGCTCGGCCACCAACCACCCGAGCCCAATGTAGCTGACCGCAATCGCCAGGATAAACCACCAGTTTCCGAATGGGTTCATCTCCCACTGCGGCACCAGCAGCCGTGCGCCGGTTTGGGTAATGCCAAGGATCAGCACATCGTATTGACCCGGAAACAGATTGCCGGCCAATCCGGTGCAGCAACCAGCAAAGCCGAGGATAATTCCCATCACCGGATTACGACCAGCTGCAGCAAAGATCATCCCGGCCAACGGGACATAAACCAGAAACCCGGCATCGAAGGCATGGATGGACAGCATCCCGATCAGGATTACAGCCGGGGTCAGCAGCTTAACCGAAATACCCTGCAAGGCCCGACGCAACAGCGCGGAAAGGAGGCCCGAATGCTCCGCCACCCCAGCCCCCAGCATGATCGTCAGGGCAAAGCCTAGCGGTGTGAAACCGGTGTAAGTCTTGGGAACCTCGGTCAGCAGTTGGCGCAACAGTTCTTCGGAAAACAGACTCTTGGCCTTGAGCACTTCGCCAGTAACCGGGTTCGTTGCCGTCCAGCCTTGCGCCGCGCCAAGCGCGGAGACCAGCATCAATATCACGATGATAATGACAAAGATCGCAACTGGATCGGGCAAGGCATTGCCGAGCCGTTCAACGGAATCGAGGAAACGATCACGCCAATTGCGGCGTGCGGTTATTTCGGCTTTGGCTGGCATTGTTACCCCCAAGCGCGACCTTGGAGAGGACTATGCCGAGAATTCAGCAGTGCGCAAACGGAATTGTTACGCGCCGACTGAAAGCCCGATTAGGCCAGTCGGCCAAACGCCCCGGATCCGGCATAGTGCGCGGCATCGCCCAGTTCTTCCTCGATCCGGATCAGCTGGTTGTACTTTGCAAGCCGGTCCGATCGGGCGAGTGAACCAGTTTTGATCTGCCCGCAGTTGGTTGCAACCGCAAGATCGGCGATGGTCGAATCTTCGGTTTCGCCCGAACGGTGGCTCATCACTGCGGTATAGGCATTGCGGTTGGCGATGCTGACCGCGTCAAGCGTTTCGGACAGTGTGCCGATCTGGTTGACCTTGATCAGGATCGAATTGGCCAGACCCTTATCGATGCCCATGGTCAGGCGCTTGGGGTTGGTCACGAACAGGTCGTCTCCTACCAGCTGGACCTTGTTGCCGATCTTGTCGGTAATAGCTTTCCAGCCTTCGAAATCGTCTTCGCCCATGCCATCTTCGATCGAGACAATCGGATAGTCTGCGGTAAGGGCGGCCAGATAATCGGCCATCTGGACCGGGCTGAGGGAGAGGCCCTCGCCGCTGATTTCGTACTTGCCGTTCTTGAAAAATTCGGTCGCGGCGCAATCGAGCGCCAGCTTGACTTCGGTGTCTGTGTTGAACCCGGCCTTGGCGATCGATTCCATGATGAAATCGAGCGCGGCGCGGGTGCTCGACAGGTTTGGAGCGAAGCCGCCTTCGTCACCCACCGCAGTTGCAAGGCCCTTGTCGTGGAGGCCCTTCTTCAAGGTGTGGAAAATTTCGCTGCCCCAGCGAACTGCCTCAGCCAAAGTCGGTGCGCCGACCGGCATGATCATGAATTCCTGAAAGTCGATCGGGTTGTCGGCGTGCTCACCGCCGTTGATGATGTTCATCATTGGCACCGGCAGGACATGGGCAGATACGCCGCCGATGTAGCTGTAGAGCGGCAGACCGCGCGCTGCAGCAGCCGCTTTCGCCACCGCGAGCGAGGTGCCGAGGATTGCATTGGCGCCCAGCCGGGCCTTATTTTCGGTCCCGTCGAGCTCAATCATCCGCGCATCAAGATCGCGCTGATCTTCGGCGTCAAAGCCCAGCAAAGCGTCGCTGATTTCGGTATTCACGGCCTGAACGGCTTTCCGCACGCCCTTGCCCAGATAGCGACTCTTGTCGCCATCGCGCAGTTCCACCGCTTCATGCGCGCCGGTCGATGCACCTGATGGCACCGCCGCGCGGCCAAAGCTGCCGTCCTCGAGCAGGATATCGACTTCGACCGTGGGATTGCCCCGGCTGTCGAGCACTTCGCGGGCGTGAATATCGATGATCGCGGTCATGGCGGGCTTGCTCCTGCTAGGCTGATGGCGGCTCATTAGCAGTCAGGCCTTGGCAGGCAAGTTGCAATGCAGCAATTTGGGCAGCATAGTGCCACTTGCACAGCGCCCCGCGCGCTCCCACATTCGTATTCCGCCCACCCCCCGGGCACAGAAAGGGTTCAAGCCATGGCCAAGACCACCACCGATACCGTCAAGACCACTGCTGCCAAAAAGCCTGCCACGAAGAAGGCTGCCGCAAAGGCCGCCGCCGCTCCCACTGGCGAGGCGAAAGCGAAGTTCACCAAAGCAATCGAGGAAGCCCGCGCCGGTGCGACCGCACTGACCAAGGAAGCCCAAGCCAAGGCCGGCGCCTATAAGGAACAGATCTCGGCCCGCAGCGGTGACTGGGTTGATGAAGCCAAGGATCTCGCTGGGCAGGCCAAAGAGCGCGCTTCCGATCTTGCCGTGGAAGGCAAGACCAAGACTAGCGATGCGATCGCCAGCCTTGGTCAGATCGTGGCCGACAATGCCGGGACCATCGACGAAAAGCTGGGCGCCAAATACGGCGACTACGCCCGCACTGCGGCCCGCACGATGCAGGAAACCGCGGCCAAGATCGAAGCCAAGGACATCAACGAGCTGGGCGATGATGCCAAGCAGTTCGTCCGCAAAAGCCCGGCCATGGCGCTGGGGATTGCGGCGGTGTTCGGGTTTCTATTCTCTCGCCTGTTCAAGGGTGGATCGAACGAAGCCTGATCCAACGCTCGCCGGACCATGGCCGATGACCAACCCCCGCTGATTGCCGAGGATGCCGCCGAGCGATCGCTGGTCGATGACGTGCGCCAGCTTGCCAGTGATGGCCGGACCCTGCTTGAGGCCGAGCTCGCTTACCAGAAGTCGCGCGCCTTGGTCGCTGGACAAGCGGCCAAGGGCGTGGCTGGCTGGGGCGGTCTGGCGCTGGCGCTGGTGTTCTTTGCACTGATGGCACTGGTGCTGGGGATGGTGCTGGTGCTGGCCGAAGCAATCGGCGCGCTGTGGGCAACAATCGCGGCCTTCTTAGCCCTGCTAGCCATAGCCGCGCTGTGCGCCTGGATTGCGCTACGCCGCTGGCAACGCGCCTCTGCGCAGTTAGCGGACAGTGAGGTTAGACCGTGAGCAAGGCTGAAGAACAGCTCGCCGAGCACCGAGGCTTGCGCGGCTTAGCGCGCGGGCTGTTCGATACCCGGCTGGCGCAGGTCAAGGCCGATCTCGCTGCGCGCAGCATTGGCGGGCGGGTCAAGGCCAAGGCGCAGAGTGAGGTGTTCAAGACGCTCGATACCGGGCTTGACGTTGCCAAGGAGAGCAAGGGCATCATCGCCGCCACGGCCGGAGCCTTGCTGGTCTGGGTGTTCAGGGCGCCGCTGTTCAATCTGGCAAAGGAACTATTTGCGCCAGCGGCGGTTCAGGATGGCGAACCTATTGCTGAAACGCAGCAGGATGAGGAGCCTTCAGCGTGAGTGATGCCGACAGCAAGCGAGCCAGGATCCAGAGCCGGGTTGAGACCTCGCAGGAACGGCTGAAGCGCGAGAGTGCGCAACTGCCGACTCTTCCGCTGAGCCGCGCCCCTGCTGACGCCTATCCGCCCGAAGACTTCAGCTCGCTAGCCCGTGAGCATCCGTGGTTGATTGTAGCAGCAGGCGCGGGCGCCGGGCTGCTGCTTGGCGCGCTGCTGCCAAAGCGCACCGGATCAAAACTTGGCGGGCGGGCACTTGGGCTGGCTGCGGCCGGGGCAGAATTGGCGTTAGCGTTCAGTCGCACCACCCGCGATGCGGCCAGTGGCGGGGCTCGCGAAGGGTTGCAACGGATCGATCAAGGCACCGCGCCTTTGCGCCGCCGGGCCGGCGCGGCTGCGGCCAGTGGTTCGCAGTCCGCGCGGTCGACCGGGATCAGGATCGCTGGTGAGGCGATCAAGCTCGCGTCGCGCCTGAGGAAGTAGGTCTGCCTAATGCCGATGTGGTACTTGCCTTAGGAACAGGGCGCGATTATGCGCGCGCTTTCCTTCTCTCCTGCGGGTATTTCACATGACCGAACAGAAACTCCACCTCGTGATCGGCGGCCGGGTCAAGGACCCGCAAACGCTGGAATTCACCGATCTGGACAGCATGGACTACGTCGGGATGTTCTCCGACTATGCCAGCGCGGAAGAGGCCTGGCGCAGCGCAGCGCGCCGCACGATCGACGATGCCGAGATGAAGTATGTGGTGGTCCACCTGCACCGGCTGGTTCAGCCTGACCTGATCAAGCGCTAAGCGGCTTGGGCTTCGACAGGCTCAGTCTGAGCGGTCGTAACGCTACAACGAGTTCCCGCTCAGGCTGAGCCTGTCGAAGCCCCCGCGCTCACCAATCGCGTCTCAGATAAACTCGATTTTCTGGACCAGATAAGATCGGTCACCGGCTGGAACCGTCACTTCGATCTCGTCCTCAACCCGGCGGCCAATCAAGGCCTTGCCAAGCGGCGAAGCATAGGAAATCCGTCCAACCTTGGCATCAGCCTCGTACGGCCCGACGATCTGATAGCGCACCGGCTTTTCATCATCGTCGAGCAAGGTGACGGTGGCGCCGAAGATGATCCGGTCGCTCGAAAGGGTTGTCGGATCGACCAGCTGGGCGCGGCTGACTTTGTCTTCCAGATCAGAGATCGACATTTCGACCTGGCCCTGACGCTCCTTGGCGGCATGGTATTCGGCATTTTCCGAAAGGTCGCCGTGGGCGCGGGCTTCCTCGATCGCGTCAACGATCTTGGGGCGCTCCTCGCGGAATGCTCTCAGCTCGGTGATCAGGCGTTCATAGCCTTCTGCCAACATCGGCAGCTTTTCGATACTTGCCATCGTCCCTGTCCTCCTGCCGCGCTTGCCCAAAGACTAGAACGCATACCCCGCGCTTTCGGCTGCGGGCTTTGTCCGGTCGCTTGTTGCGGGAAAGCGCGAATAGTCAGTTGCTGTAATAGTCCTGCAACGACCGCACTTCAAGACTCGTATTTTGCATTGCAGCAATTGCCTCGGCCGCAGCCACCGATGCGGCGGCGGTGGTATAGTACGGAACCCGCCCGGTCAGCGCCGATCCGCGGATCGATTGCGAGTCCTTCAGGCTCTGCCAGCCTTCGGTGGTGTTGAAGATCAGCTTCACATCGCCATCTATGATCCGGTCGACGATATGTGGGCGCCCTTCGGCCACCTTGTTGACCCGTTCGACCGGCAATCCGGCCTCGGCCAGAAAGCGCTGGGTGCCGCCGGTGGCAATCACGGTAAAGCCTTGCTCGATCAACTGCTTGATCGCCGGGAGGATCACCGGCTTGTCGCTGTCCTTAACCGAAACGAACGCCACGCCGCCAGTCGGCAAACGCGTACCTGCGCCCAGCTGGCTCTTGGCAAAGGCAACCGCAAACGTCCGGTCGATCCCCATCACTTCGCCGGTTGATTTCATTTCCGGAGAGAGCACCGGATCGACCCCGGGGAACCGGGCGAACGGGAATACGGCCTCTTTGACCGACATATAGGTGAATTCGCGTTTGAACGGTGGGAACGTGCTGAGTTTTTCGCCCGCCATCACCCGCGCCGCGATCTTGGCGACGGGCTGACCGATGGCTTTGGCGACAAATGGCACCGTCCGGCTGGCGCGCGGGTTGACTTCGATCAGGTAGACATCGCCGTCCTTGACCGCGAACTGAATGTTCATCAGCCCGATCACGCCCAGCGCCATTGCCAGCAGCTCGGCCTGGCGTTCCATCTCGGCAATGATCTCGGCCGGCAGATTGTAAGGCGGCAGGGTGCAGGCACTGTCGCCCGAATGGATCCCGGCCTCTTCGATGTGCTGCATCACGCCAGCAACCACGACCACTTCGCCATCGCACAGCGCATCGACATCGCATTCGATCGCATCGCGCAGGTACTGGTCGATCAGCACCGGACTATCGCCCGACACCGAGACGGCAGTGGTGATGTAATCATCGAGCTGCGCCACGCTGTCGACGATTTCCATCGCCCGGCCGCCCAAAACATAGCTCGGCCGCATCAGCACCGGGAAGCCGATCCGGTTGGCCACGGCCACCGCTTCATCGCGGCTGCGGGCAATGCCGTTGAGCGGCTGCTTGAGCTTCAGATCGTTGACCAGCTTGGAAAACCGTTCGCGGTCTTCGGCCAGGTCAATCGCGTCGGGCGAGGTGCCGAGGATCGGAATTCCGGCGTCTTCCAGTGTCTGCGCCAGTTTCAGCGGGGTCTGCCCGCCGAACTGGACGATTACGCCCACCAGAGTGCCGTTCTGCTGTTCGACCCGCAGCACTTCGAGCACATCTTCACCGGTCAGCGGTTCGAAATAGAGCCGGTCCGAGGTGTCATAATCGGTGCTGACCGTTTCCGGATTGCAGTTGATCATGATCGTTTCATAACCCGCTTCTTCCAGCGCGTAACAGGCATGGCAGCAGCAATAGTCGAACTCGATCCCCTGCCCGATCCGGTTGGGCCCGCCGCCCAGAATGACAATCTTTTTCCGGTCCGATGGTGCGGCTTCGCACTCGGGCTCGCCAAACAGCGGCGCTTCGTAGGTCGAGTAGAGATAGGGCGTGATCGCCTCAAACTCGGCGGCGCAGCTGTCGATCCGCTTGAACACCGGGTGGACACCCAGCTTGGTCCGCAGCTCGCGCACTTCGTCTTCGGTCGTCGCCCCGGCCATCGCTTTCAGCGCATCGTGGAGCAGGCCAGAGCGCCGCGCGGCGAGCGTTTCGCCAAGGCCGCCAGCCACGCCAACCCCGCGCACAGCGAGGATCGCGAGGCGCTTGTCGGAAAAGCCCATGGCTTTCAGGCGGCGCAGACCGGCTGCGTCGTTCGGCAGGCCGTTCTCCATGATCACGGCTTCTTCGGCGATGATCTCTTCAATGTGCCGCAGGAACCACGGATCAAAATGGGTGATCGCCTGGACTTCCTCAATCGTGAAGCCTTCACGAAAGGCCTGCGCGATGATCAACACCCGGTCTGGCGTCTGGCGCGACAGTGCCGCCGTCACCGCATCGCGCCCGGCCCCTTCGAGGCTGAGCACGCGGTTGAAGCCGTCCAGCCCAGTTTCCAGGCCGCGCAGCGCCTTCTGGAACGATTCCTTGAAGTTGCGGCCAATCGCCATCACTTCGCCAACCGATTTCATCGCGGTCGACAGCAGCGGTTCGGCGCCCTTGAACTTTTCAAACGTGAACCGGGGGATCTTGGTGACGACGTAATCGATGCT
>VFKS01000167.1 GCA_009885425.1 Novosphingobium sp. | reverse complement strand
TTCGCCGCGCTTTTCCCCATCCACCACGCGGCCAGCGTCGCTATGCCAAAGGCAACGAATGCCAACACACTCGTGCCGGTGGTGACTTCCGGCTCAACCGGGCCGAACCAGTTTACCGCTTGCAACAGCAATAGAACCCCCGCCAGTACCGCAACCCGCAGCGGGGCTGGGCGCTTGGCCCGCACGTACAGCCACAGCGCGCCAAAGGTGATGCCAAGCTCCAGCGGTATTTCGAGCATGGGGTAGTTCCACAGACCAAAGCCCAGCTTGGGCGGACTACCAGCAAGCGTCAGATCGGGCACGTGGACCAGCAAGTCTAGGAACCAGTGTGACAGCACCACTGCGCCGGTCAGCAGCGCGGCGGATTTGTCCTTGGTAACCGCCCAGATTATTACCGTGGTCCCGCCGCCAAACAGCAGCGACCCCAGCAACGAGTGGGTATAGGGCATATGATAAAGGTCCATCGGGTTCATCGCGCTGATCCCCGGGGAGACGCGCATATGCTCCACCCCGGCAATCAGCAGCCCGAAGAACGCCCAGTCAACCAACTGGGCAGCGATGAACAGCAGGCCGAGCGCCGGGGCCTTGGGCCGGGCCGCAATGGCCAGTGCCGGCGCCCAGTGCCCGATGAACACGCGTCAGGCCCAGAACTTGATCAGGATCAGCGCGGCGCTGCCTGCTGAAAGGCCGCTGGCGACCGTGCCCCAGGCCATGTCGAGCAGGGCGAGCTGCGAGGCCCAACCCTTGAGCGTGGCCAGATTGGTCAGATTATAGGTCGCATAGGCGGTCAGCCCGATGGCTCCGCCAAATACCACCGACAGCGGCACACCGGCCAGCGGCAGCCCCGGAGCGCCATTGGACATGAAGCCCGGCAGGACCGCAAACAGCCCCAGCGCGGCGAAATAGATCAGGTAGAACACCACCGCCGGTGCGGTGCGGAATTTGGGGGCGAGCAGCTCACCCAGCACCGGCCGGTAGAACATCGGCACGGCAAAGCGCAGCCAGATCATGTCCACAATCAGAAAGACGCCGCCAGCCGCTGCAATTGCCACGGACCACAGCTTCAGAAACTCGATCATCCAGAAATTCTCCCCAAGGGCGACCTGCGCCATGTGCTTCCTAACTTGACCGTTACGGCGCGCGCGGTCAATGGTTGAAGCCATGAGCGAGACCAATTCCGATATTGCCGCACTGACTTTTGAAGAGGCGCTGCGCGCGCTGGAAGAGATCGTCCGCAGTCTGGAAAGCGGCGAAGTGCCGCTCGACAAGACGATGGACCTGTACGAACGCGGGGAGCAGTTGCGGTTGCACTGCCAGGCCCGGCTCGATGCGGCACAGATGCGGATCGAAAAGATCGTTGCCGGGCCCGATGGCGCGGCCAGTGCCACCCAGCCGTTCGACGCTGACTGATCATGAAAGCGGTGCCTGACCCTTTGCTGGGCAATGCTTTGGCCGCGATTGCCCGCGATATTGATGCGATGTTCGATGCACTGCTGCCCGCCGAAGGACGGCTGGGCGAAGCGATGCGCTATGCCGCGATCGGCGGGGGCAAGCGGATACGGCCGTTGCTGCTGACGGCGACTGCCGCAATGCACGGTGCCGATCGCAGCCAGGCCCTGCGAGCAGCAGCGGCAATCGAGGCGATCCACGCCTATTCGCTGGTCCACGATGATCTCCCGTGCATGGATGATGATGCCATGCGCCACGGCAAACCCAGCACCCACAAAGCCTTTGGCGAGGCGGTGGCGGTGCTGGCCGGTGACGGATTGCAGGCCTTTGCCTTTGAAGTACTGGCCGATCCCGCAACCAGCGGCGATCCGTTTGTCCGGGCCGAACTGGTCCAGGTGCTGGCCGGGGCGTCGGGCGCGAGCGGGATGGTCGGCGGGCAAATGCTCGATATTGAGGGGGAGGGGCGGGCGCTGGACGTTCCCGCGATCACCCGGATGCAGCAGCTGAAAACCGGTGCGCTGCTATCGGCTACTGTCGAAATGGGCGCGGTGATGGGCAAGGTTCCGCCCGAAGGCCGGGTTCACTTGAAAGGCTATGCCCGCGCAATCGGCCTGGCATTCCAGATTGCCGATGATCTGCTTGATCATTCGGGCGACGAGGCCAAGGCCGGAAAAGCGCTGCGCAAGGATGCCGCAGCCGGCAAAAAGACCTTCGTGGCGCTGGTCGGCGAGGGCCGCGCGCGTGAACAGGCGCAGATGCTGGTCGATCAAGCGATTGCACATCTCGGCTCTTATGGGCAAGAAGCAGATCTGCTGCGGGCTTTGGCACGCTATATCGTGGAAAGGGACCACTGAATGGCACGCCGTATTGGGGTTTATCCCGGAACATTCGATCCGATCACGCTCGGCCATATGGATATTATCGAACGCGGGGCGAAGCTGGTGGACGAACTGATCATCGGGGTCACCACCAACATCGCCAAATCACCGATGTTTAGCGATGATGAGCGGATCGCGATGGTCGAACGCGAGGTTGCCGGGATCGGCAATGCCAAGATCCGCGTTGTCGGGTTCAACTCGCTGCTGATGGACTTTGCCGACGCTATGGGAGCGCAGACCGTCATCCGCGGAATTCGCGGCGTGACCGACTTCGAATACGAATACCAGCTGACCGGCATGAACCGCCAACTCAACCACGAGGTTGAGACCGTGTTCCTGATGGCCGATGTCGCGCTGCAACCGATTGCATCGCGGCTAGTCAAGGAAATCGCCATCTACGGCGGGGACATCTCCAAATTCGTCAGTCCCGCCGTACGCGCCGATGTGATTGCCCGCATTCCCGGGCGCTAAGCGCGGTGGAGCGATT
>VFKS01000308.1 GCA_009885425.1 Novosphingobium sp. | reverse complement strand
GGCGAGGGCTTGCTGCGCTTTCCGGTCGGGACCGCCTTGATCAAAACCTTCAAGCTTGAAGGTCGTCTGATCGAAACCCGTGTCTTGCTCCACCGCGCGGAAGGCTGGGTCGCGCTGCCTTATCAGTGGAACCCGGAGCAGACTGACGCCAAGCTGGTGCTGGCCGGCGCGCGGCTGGATGCGAGGACCCCGGCGGGCGAGGCGATTTCCTATGCCATCCCCAACAAGAACCAGTGCAAGGAATGCCACGCGCTGAACCGGGAGGTGACCCCGATCGGGCCCAAGGCGCGCAACCTTTCGGCGCAGTGGCTGACGGATTTTGCCAAGGCTGGAAAGCTGGACCGCCCCCCCAAACTGACCCGCCGCATGCCATTGTGGGAGGACCGCGCCAAAGTTCCGGTGGCCGATGCCGCGCGGGCCTATCTCGACGTCAATTGCGCCCATTGCCATGGGCCCACGGGGGCGGCGTCCAATTCGGGGCTCTATCTCGGCTGGGAAATCAGCGATCCGGTGATGCTCGGGATCGGCAAACGCCCAGTCGCAGCGGGACGCGGATCGGGCGGGCTGGAATTCGGGATCGTTCCGGGCAAGCCCGAGCAATCGATCCTCTACCACCGCATGGCCAGCCTTGAAGGCGGGGTGGCAATGCCCGAACTGGGCAGGGCGAGCCTTGACCGCGACGGGCTGACGATCATTCATGCCTGGATTAGGGGCTTGCGCTAGACCTTGGCCGCTCCCTCGCTTAAGGCGCTTGCCAAGCAGGGGTTTCCACCCGGGGAGTAATGAATTTGCGCAAGATCGGCCTGATCGGCGGCATGAGCTGGCTGTCGACCCAAACCTATTACGAGCACATCAACAAGCAGGTGCAGGCCCGCGCCGGTGGCCGGGCGAGCGCGCCGATGCTGATCGAAAGCCTCGATTTTTCGAACATGGCCCGGCTGTCGACTGCGGAAGAGTGGAAGGCAGCGGGCGAAGTGCTCGCCGCCTCGGCCCAGCGGCTCGAAGCGGCTGGCGCCACTGCAGTGCTGATCGGCGCCAACTCGATGCACAAAGTGTTTGAGACTGTGGCAGGGGCGGTCACAATCCCGGTGATCCACATCGCCGAATGCGTCGCCACCAAAATGGCGGCCAACGGGGTCAAGAAGGCCGCGCTGATCGGCACTCGCAACGTGATGGTTGAGAGCTTTTACCGCCAGAAACTGATCCAGCGCGATATCGAACTGCTACCGCCGGAAATGAAGTTCGTCGATACGCTCGACCGGATCATTTACGATGAACTGCTGCTGGGCAAAGCCAGCCGCCAGGCCGAACGCGAGCTCAAGACGATCCTGACCAATCTGGAACAGGACGGCGCCGAGGCAGTGGTGCTGGGCTGCACCGAGCTCGACATGGTGGTCGATGTCGATGCCAATGTCCTGCCGATTTACGATTGCACCCGGATCCACGCCGAAGCGGCGGTGGACTGGATTTTGGGCGACTAGTGAAAGCCCCCTTCGCCAGCGATCCCGCGCAATCGCGCGGCCGGGAGTTTCCGATTGAGACTTCGCTGGCGCGGGGCCCGCGCAGTGCCTTTCAGCGCGACCGCGACCGGGTGGTTCACTCGATCGCCTTTCGCCGTTTGCGCCACAAGACCCAGGTTTTCATCGCACCCGATGGCGATCATTACCGGGTCCGGTTGACCCACAGCCTTGAAGTCGCCCAGATCGGCCGGGTGATCGCCCGAGCGTTAGGGCTCGACGAGGATCTTACCGAGGCATTGTGCCTCGCCCACGATATCGGCCACCCGCCGTTCGGCCACGCCGGGGAAGACGCGCTCGACGGCGCGCTGCAGCGCTACGGTGGGTTCGATCATAACGCCCATTGCCTGCGGGTGCTGATGCGGCTGGAAAGTCCCTATTGCGAGCACGAAGGACTGAACCTCAGCTGGGAAATGCTCGAAGGGCTGGCCAAGCACAACGGCCCGCTTGGCATGGTGCCGTGGGCCTTGGCCGAGCTTGATGCGGCCTATCCGCTGGAGCTGACGCAGTGGGGCTCGCTCGAGGCGCAGGTTGCGTCGCTGGCGGACGACATTGCCTATGACAACCACGATATCGACGATGGCCTGCGCGCCGGGTTCCTTGATCTCGAGGAACTGTTGACTCTCGATTTCGTGGCCGACCAATGGCGCGCGATCGAAACCAAGTTCCCCGGTGCCCCGCAAGACCGGCGCCTGCGCGAATTGGTCCGCAGCCAGATCGGGTTGATGGTCAACGATGTGATCGGCGAAACCGCGATGCGGGCAAAGGACTTTGCCAGCATTGCCGATGTGCGCTCCGCTGGGCGGGCAACTGCGGCGTTCTCGTCCGCGCTGGCCGAGGACGAGCGGCGGCTGAAGGCGTTCATGTATGAGCGGCTTTATCACCACCCCCAGCAACTCGCGACGGCCGAGCGGGCCCGCGCGGTGACGGCGGAGTTGTACGCGGCCTATGCCCAGAACCCGGATCTGATGGACGCCGGCTGGCGGACAAGTCTGCCCGAAGTCGAGCCTGCCCGCAGCCGCCACATCGCTGATTTCATCGCCGGGATGACCGATCGTTATGCGATCTCCGCCCATGCCGGCATCTATGGCCGCACGCCGGAGGGTCTGCGCAATGTCTAAACCAACCCGTATCGCGCTGGTCGGCGCGACAGGCCTGATCGGGATGAGCTTGATCCGGCTCGCGGTGAACCGCCCGGATATCCGGATCATTGGCATTTCCCGGCGCGAAGTGGCGCTGCCACCGGGCGCGCGGATGGAAGTGCTGGTAGCCGATCCGGACAGTTGGGGCGATGCAATCGCTGCGGCCAATGCCGATGTGCTGGTCTGCGCGCTGGGCACCACCTGGGCGAAGGCTGGCAAGGACGAGGCGGCATTTCGCGCCGTCGATCAGGATCTGGTGCTGGCCTGCGGCAAGGCTGCAAAGGCCGCCGGAATTCGCCAGATGATTGCGGTGTCATCGGTCGGGGCCGATCCGATGGCCAAGAACTTTTACCTGAAAGTCAAAGGCGAGACCGAACAGGCGCTGGGTAAGCTGGGCCTTACCCGGCTCGATGTGCTGCGCCCCGGCCTGCTGCGCGGGCCCCGTGAGGAATTGCGCCCAGCAGAGCGGCTGGGGATGATCGCCAGCCCGCTGGCCGATTTGCTGATGAACGGCGCCTACCGCAAGTACCGTTCGATCCGCTCGGAAACGGTCGCCCAGGCGATCGTCGGGCTGACGCGTGAGGCGATGGCCGGACGCTTCGTGTTCGAGCATGACGCGATCCTGCGCGCCGCGCGCAAGGGGCAAAGCATTCTCTAACCGCCGTCCCGGGCTTGATCCGGGACCGCTGGCCGCTTGGCGCTGGCGCTGTGGAATACGGCCAGCGATCCCCGCTTTCGCGGGGATGACGAATTGACTTGTTCGCCATTGAGCGCCAATCCGCCAGGGTCGCTGATCGCGCGGGAGAGTTCTGGTGATTCGTCAACGTTTTTGACGGTTCATCAGGCGCCGAAGGAGCAACCGCCCCGGAATCTCTCAGGCCAACGGACCGCGTGGATCGACAGCGATACTCTGGAAAGAGGTGCGGCCTGACCGCATCCGCCGAAGGGGTAACCGGGTCTCGATCCGGGAAAGCTCTCAGGTTTCCGTGACAGAGGGGGCACAGAATTTTCGTCCTGTGCGGAGCTGTGCCCAATGTCTGATACCCCGTCTGAAACCATTGATGAATTCGACGAATCCGAAATTGAAACTTTGACCCTGCCGCTTGATGGCTGGCACCGCGCGCGTGGCGGCCGGATGGTCGAATTCGCCGGATACTGGATGCCGGTCCAGTACGTTGTCGACCATGGGGGAATCATCGCCGAGCACCTGTGGACGCGGGAAAATGCCGGGCTGTTCGACGTGTCACACATGGGCCAGATTTTG
>VFKS01000250.1 GCA_009885425.1 Novosphingobium sp. | reverse complement strand
TCACATTGGCGACCGAAAAGCCCAGCGTTGAGGTGCTGCCCGCGCTGGTTTGGGTCGGCACATCGGCATTGGTGGCGAAGGCCGGGATCGCGATCTTGGCGTCGTTGGCATCAGATGTGCCAACAATGTCTTCCTCAATCTCGGCGGGCGGCGGAGCAGGCGAGGCCGCCTGTGCAAACAAAGCCGGAGCCGGCAGGGCCAATGCGAGCATTAAAGGGATGAGTTTTTTCACGCTTTGGTCCCTATCACTTGGAGAAATTAAGCTTGCGGGGTTTCCACTGGTCGTAGAATTCGACCGGCATCCCTGTAAATGGCGCTGCCAGTTTGATCGCGCGGATTGCGCAGTCCCTGAACGGGCGAACCTGCGCGCTGTTAGCGTCGGTGACCCCAGTGATCACCGGCTCTTCAATGGAGAGAATGCCTCCGGTTGTGGAGAGCGTAAAGCGGACCGAGGCGCGAAGCTTGTTCGTATCCAGCCCGCTTACGGGGCAAGAATTCCACCGATTAAGCACCTTGGACTTGATGAAACTATCCCACGAGGCGACCACTTGCGCCGAAGCTTTGCTGGCCGCCGGGGTCTTGTCCTTGCCAGTCCCGCCGGTGATGCCCTTGCCGAAATTGGGATCAAGCACGCTCGCCCCGCCCTTTGCTGGGGGCGTCTTGGCCGGAGTCTTGACCGCCTGTTGTGGCGGCTTGGGCGGGGCTTTTGCGGCAGGCGCAGGGCGCGGCGGGGGGACGGCGCTGAATTGGGGCTGCGGGGCGCGAACCGGCTCTGGCGCGGGGGCGGGCTCGCCCAGCTCGGGCCCGGTGTCGGGCGCGGGGTTGGCCGTGGGATCGGGCGAAGTGGAGACGGCACCCACTTCTTCACTTAAGGTTACGCTGATCCGCTCGACCGGCGGCAGAGCCTCGGGCGGCTTGGCGGTGACCAGCACCCAGACCAGCGCAGCATGGCCCAGCGCGGCCAGCGCCAGGCCCAGTCCTTCTTCGCGGGTGAGTGCGGGGGCGTTCATCGGATCAGGCTATGGGCTGGGAACTGAACCGGTGGTGACCAGCGCAATCGCGCTGAACCCGGCGCGGCTGAGCTCGCCCATCACGGCCATCACTGCGCCGTAATCAAGGCTTTTGTCAGCCCGCAGCGTGACCTGCGGCCTCTTGCCGTCCGGTCCCGGCGGAACCTGCGCCAAAGTCTGCGCCAGACTGCCGGGGGCCAGTGCCGTTTCACCCAGATAGATCACGCCATCGTTGGTGATCGACAGGCTGATCTCGCTGGGGTTCTGGTTGAGCGGTTTGGCATTGCTATCGGGCAGGTCCACCGGCACCCCGGCGCTGAGCAGCGGCGCGGTGACCATGAAGATGATCAGCAGCACCAGCATCACATCGACCAACGGCGTGACGTTGATGTCCGCCATCGGGGTCCGGCCCCGGCGGGTGCGGCGGGTGGGGGCTGGGCCCATCGCCATTACTGCGCTTCCAGCTCGCGGCTGAGGCTAGCGTGGAAGCGGTCAGCAAAGCGTTGCAGCCGGGCTTCAATCTGGTTCACCCGGTGCGAAAAGCGGTTGTAGGCGATCACTGCCGGGATCGCCGCGAACAGCCCGATCGCAGTGGCAAACAGCGCCTCTGAAATCCCCGGCGCAACCACCGCCAGCGACGAATTCTGCTGCTGCCCGATCTGGAAAAAGCTGTTCATGATCCCCCAGACCGTGCCGAACAGGCCGACGAACGGCGCCACTGCGCCAACCGTGGCGAGGAAATTGAGCCGTTCGGATAGCCGGTCAGCCTCCTGCGCAATTGTGCTGTCCATCACTTGCGCCAACCGCTGGCGCGTGCCCTCGCGGTCCATCGCCTTGCCGCCGAGCGAGCGGCGCCATTCGGCGACCCCGGCTGCGGCAACGCGGGCCGAGGGGACATCGCCTTTACCGAATTCGGACTGAAAGGCAT
>VFKS01000221.1 GCA_009885425.1 Novosphingobium sp. | reverse complement strand
GGGCGCGATCACCGATACCGCGATTCTGGCAGTCGAAGGCGAGCGCGATGACATTTCCGGGATTGGCCAGACCAAGGCCGCACTGAAGCTGACCACTGGCCTTTCGGAAACGAAGAAGCAGTACCACCTCGCCCCGGAAGTCGGCCATTACGGCATCTTCAACGGCAGCAAATGGCGGACAAAAATCGCCCCGCTGCTGGATGCGTGGATCGCCAAGCATGACAAGGTCAAGCTGAAGGCGGTGGCTTAGGCCCCCAATTCGGGCGGCGTGGGTGTTTTGCCGAACAGCTTTTTCAGCACCCGCCGCGCAAGCAGCATTAGCCAGACCGCCAGTGCCAGGAGCACTGCGGCAACCGCGGCAGCGGCTTCGGGATAGTTGTAGGCAAGATAGAGCAGCCCGGTGGTCGCCACGTCTTCCACCGCCGAAACCGCAATATTGCTGAACGGTTCAGGGCTGGTGTTGACCACTGCCCGCGCTCCGGCCTTGCCGCCATGCGCGAGCAGACTCGCCCCGCCGCCTAGCAGGAAGGCGATCACTTGGGTCGCCGGGTCAGACGGATCGACCACAGCCAAGGCCAACAGCGCCCCGCCGACCGGGCGGATGAAGGTGTGGATCGTGTCCCATATCGTATCGAACCAGGCGATCTTGTCGGCAAAGAATTCGAGCAAAGCCGCAGTTCCCGCCGCGCCCATCACCCACGGGTTGGCCAGCACTTGCAGCGAAGCCAAGTGCTCGGGCAGCGGCAGCATATTGAATTTCATCGCCAGGCCCGTGGCCAGCACGGTCAGATAAAGCCGCCAGCCTGACAGCAGGCTGACCGATCCGGCAATGCCAAGGATTTCAATGATGCCAAGGTGTTCGGTCATTGCGGCGATCCCCATTCTTTACCCAGCGGGTCAAAGGATGGGGCGAATGCAGCGCAATGGCAAGGTCTTCAAGATCCTCCCCATTTGTGGCCTTCGCCGAAAATGGGGAGGAACTGGTTTATCAGAAGACCTCGAACAGACCGGCAGCGCCCTGCCCGCCGCCGATGCACATGGTGACGACGGCGTACTTGGCGCCGCGGCGCTTGCCTTCGATCAGGGCGTGGCCGGTGCAACGCGCGCCGGTCATGCCGAACGGATGGCCGATCGAGATCGAACCGCCGTTGACGTTGAGCAATTCATCAGGAATGCCCAGCGTGTCGCGGCAGTACAGCACCTGCACGGCAAAGGCTTCGTTCAATTCCCACAGGCCGATATCGTCCATCTTCAGGCCAAACCGGCTCAGCAGCTTGGGGATTGCGAAGACCGGGCCAATGCCCATTTCGTCAGGTTCGGTGCCCGCAACCGCCATGCCGACATAGCGGCCCAGCGGGGTCAGCCCGCGCTGTTCGGCCACCTTGGCTTCCATCACCACGCAGGCGGACGAGCCGTCTGACAGCTGGCTGGCATTGCCGGCGGTGATCACGCCGCCTTCGCCCATCACCGGCTTGAGGCTGGCCAGCCCTTCGAGCGTGGTGTCCGGGCGGTTGCAATCATCGCGGTCAGCCGTGACCTGCTTGAACGAGACTTCCTTGGTTTCCTTATCCATCACCGCCATGGTCGCATCACAAGCGACAATTTCGTCGTCGAACTTGCCAGCGGCTTGCGCGGCGGCGGTGCGCTGCTGCGATTGGAGCGAATATTCGTCCTGCGCTTCGCGGCTGATGCCATAGCGCTTGGCGACCACTTCGGCGGTGCCGATCATCGGCATGTAGATATGCGGATGCATTTCGAGCAGTTCGCGGTCAGGCTCGATGAACATCTTGCCGCTGCCGACCACCTTGGAAATGCTTTCGACCCCGCCAGCGACGCAGATGTCCATGTTATCGACGATCACCTGCTTGGCAGCCGTGGCGATGGTCATCAGCCCCGACGAGCACTGCCGGTCGATCGTCATGGCCGGCACAGTCACTGGCAGGCCAGCCCGCAGTGCCGCAAGCCGCGCGACGTTGCCAGCGGTCGAACCTTGCTGCACGGCAGTGCCCATCAGCACGTCATCAACTTCGCCGCCGGCCAGCCCGGCGCGTTCGACCGCAGCCTTGATCGACCAGCCGCCGAGCGTCGCGCCGGTAGTGTTGTTGAATGCACCGCGGCCAGCTTTGGTCAGCGGCGTGCGAGCGGTGGAAACGATGACTGCGTCACGTGACATAGGGAATTCCTTTTCAAATCGTCGTCCCGGACTTGATCCGGGATCGCTGTGTTCATGGCTCTGCCTGGGGAGGCCCGCGGTCCCGGATCAAGTCCGGGACGACGCACTCAAACGAAAAACAGCGTGATCCATTCGCAGATCAGCGCGGGCTTGTCCTCGCCTTCGATCTCGATGGTCACTTCGTTGGTCTGCTGCCACTGGCCGGGGCGTTTTTCGACCAGTTCGAGCAGCTTGGTGTGGCTGCGGACGCGCTTTCCGGCGCGGACTGGCGAGAGAAAGCGGGTTTTGTTGCCGCCGTAATTGACGCCCATTTTGACGTCGCTGACCCGGCCGCCCTCGGTCATAGCGCCGAGCACGGGCAGCAGCGACAAGGTCAGGAAACCATGGGCAATTGTCCCGCCGAACGGGGTCAGCTTGGCCTTTTCCTCGTCAATGTGGATGAACTGGTGATCGCCGGTGGCATCGGCGAACAGATTGATCCGTTCCTGCGTGACGTGAAACCAATCGGACGTGCCGATCACTTCGCCGGTCTTGGCGCTAAGTTCCTGTGGGGTCATGAGCCTCTCCTCGATAAGGCGGGAAAGCCGCTTCCATGGCCCAAACCGGGGGCTGTTGCAACGCAGCTTCGCCTGCCGCTACGGCAAGGCGGGAGGATTGACGGCTGGGCCGCGAATCATTCGGCCGGCAGCGCTGCGGGGCGCTGGGCCCAGCGCGGCGGATGGGCATTAAGCCAGCGCTGCGCCGGCTTTTCCAGCCCATGGTAGAGCACGGCGGACATCACCATGACCAGCGCCAGATAGCCGATCAGCCCGCCCCAGCCGAGTTGCAGCGAGGCATCGACGAAAGCCAACTTGAACAGGATGAACAGGCCGTAGTGGCCAAGATAGGTCGAATAGCTGATCTCGCCCAGATAGGTCAGCGCCTTGCCGCCGAGCAACCGCACCACCGCGCCGCGCCCCAGCGCCAGCGCGAGCAGGCCGGTGAAGAACGCTGAGGGCACCCAGGCCGTTTCGGGCAGGCCAAAGGCAAAGGCGCCTGCGAGGATCGCCGCGCAGCTCAGTCCGGCGAGAACCCCGCCCAGTCGCGCGGCCTGCCAGCGCTGCCACAGCTGGCACATCAGGCAGCCCATCGCGAAACTGGCGAGGCAACGCCATAGCCCCAGCCCCGGAATGTCGGCGCCCAGATCGGCGTGACCCTTGAAGGCGAACAGCACGAAAATCCCGCTCGCCAGAAGCGCCGTCAGGACCAGCAGCACCGCACTCGGCACCCGGTCCCAGCGAGCCATCAGGACCAGCGCGGGGAAGACCAGATAGGCGGCCAGTTCAGTGCTGATCGACCAGGCCGGGTGGTTCCAGCTGAGCGCGCTGGTCAGACCCCAGTTCTGGATCAGCAGCAGGTGCAGCGGCAGTTCGCCCAGCGGATAGCCCGAAGCATCGCGTCCGGTTGCGATCATCACCAGCGCTAAGCCAAGAAACCCCGCCAGAATCGCCCCATGCAGTGGCCAGACCCGGGCAAACCGACGCCACAGGAACAGCCGCGTAGCGCCCGCGCCGCCACCCGCGATCCGCGCCGCATAATTGTACCAGATGACAAAGCCCGACAAGATAAAGAACAGGTCGACCGCGAGGTAACCCTTGGCTAAAACCGCGAGCGCCGGCGCGGGCAGCAGCCCGGTCAGCGACAGGCGGATATGGTAAAGCACCACACCCCACGCAGCGATCCCGCGAATCCCGGTCAGCGCGTCCAGATGGCGCGGCGAAGCGCTCATGCTACAGTGGTCCGCAGCGCCGGGGCCGCGCGGCGAATGGCCACGCGCTGCGGTGTATCGACCCGTTTGAGGTAACTCCACAGCGCGCATTGCAAGCCGATCAGCATGAATACGACCGGCTGATAGGCGATCCCGACAAACAGCCCGCCGGCCAGATAAACCAGCTGCGCCTGTTGCAAGGCATTGGCCAGAGGCCCCTGCCATTGTTCGTTCGGCCCGGTCCGCTGCTTGTAGCGGCGGCGGATTTTCTCCATCTGCCACAGCCCCAGCGCCTGGAGCCACAGCCACAGCCCTAGTCCCGGCCAACCCTGTTCGCCGAGCATTTCGAAATAGGCTGAGTGGTAGGCGCGGCCTGCATCGTAGGTCTCGTTCACATCGCGCGAGACGTTGTTGTCGCTGCCTTCGGCCTCGACCGTTTCAACCTTGATCTTGTTGCCGCGGAAAGCATCGAACCCGCCGCCCAGCGGGTGATCGCCGACATAGTCTAGCGTCCATTTCCACACCGCCACCCGGGTTGAGGCCGATTGATCGGACTGGTGGTTTTCGATTGTGCTCATCCGCTTGGTATAGCTGGCCGGCAGAAACGGGATCGTCACCAGCGCAGCAACCCCCATCAGGCCGACATAGAGGAACCGCCGCTTGGCATGGCGCAGCGCCAGAACTCCGAGCAAGGCGATGCACAGCAGGCCGGTGCGGGTCTGGGTCCCGATCGGGATCAGCAAGCATGAGAATGTCAGCGCAGCAGCGAACACTTTGACCCGCCAATCACTGGGAAAAATCGTGCCGTGTTTGACCGTCCACCAGATCAGCGGGATCAGCGCCACTGCAACGGTCGAGAGCGTCGAGCCTTCGTAGAGTCCGGTATTGTCATCGACAAACAGCCGCAGCGAACCATAACCGCCGCCGCCCGCCACAGTCTTAATCGCGCCGCCGATGATGACCGCGCCAGCCGTCAGAATCATGATCAGAGCCGCGCTTTCGATCCGCAGCCGCGTGCGCAGCGTCAGCGGCAAGAAGATCGCAAAGACCAACGCCTTCCACACCCAGCCCCATTTCTCCATCGCTTCGACCGGGAAATCGGCAAACATCGTCGAAATACCGCAATAGACCAGCAGCGCCAGCATCAGCCCCTGCCTCAAGGTAAAGCGGCTGTCGCGCTTGGCATCGAGCATGATCCAGCCGGCAAAGGCCAGCATGAAGGCCATCAGCGAAATCGGCAGTTTTGCCAGGAACCCCCACGAGACCTTCTGCGGCGAGAGGATATCGACATAAAGATAGGCCAGCACCCACAGATACGGCCGTCGCAGCCCCAGCGAGAACAACAGAAAAACAAAGCCGGTCAGCGCCAGATTAAGCACGCGGGCTATCCTCCGGTTCGACCGGGCTGACCTCGGAATCGAGGTCGTCGCGTTGCAGCAATCGCCAGACTGCGATCAGCATCAGCGCATGCGGCAGCGAAAGGGCGAGGATATCGACCATGAGAGAGGCACTTAGCAGGATGGAGTTGACGGCGCGTTAAGCCTTATTGCCCTAGAAGATCGGTCCATGACCCGCATTCTTCACGTCCTTGACCACTCCTTGCCGCTGCACAGCGGCTACACCTTTCGCACCCGCGCGATTCTGAAAGCGCAGGCTGCGATGGGGCTCGAAGTGCGCGGGATCACCGGCCTGCGCCACTTCAAGGACGGTCCGGATATCGAAGAGGCCGACGGCATCACCTTTCACCGTACCCGCGGAACGGCCAGCGGCCCGGTTGCCTATCGTGAATGGCGCGAGATCAATCTGCTGGCCGATGCGATTGTTGCGCTGGCAGCCGGTTGGCGGCCCGACGTGCTCCACGCCCATTCGCCCGCTCTGTGCGGCAAAGCCGCGCTGATCGCGGGCAAACGGCTGGGTATTCCGGTGGTCTATGAAATCCGCGCCTTCTGGGAAGACGCCGCCGTTTCGAACGGGACCGGCAGCGAAGGCAGTGTCAAATACCGGCTGACCCGCGCGCTGGAAAACCACGTAGTAGCAGGCGCCGATGCGGTCGTGACGATTTGCCAGGGCCTCAAAGACGATCTGGTTTCGCGCGGGTTCGCGCCCGGCAAGATCTCGCTCAGCCCCAACGGGGTCGATCTGGCGCTGTTTGGCGAGCCGCCGCAGCGCGATCCGGCCTTTGCCGCCGAACTCGGACTCGGCACCAACGATTCCTGGGGCCCGGTGGTCGGCTTTATCGGCAGCTTCTATGACTACGAAGGCCTGGATGATCTGATCGCCGCCATGCCGTTGCTGACCGCGTTGTTGCCGGGGGCGAAGTTGCTGCTGATCGGCGGCGGACCGATGGAGGATGCGCTGAAGGCGCAGGCCGATGCCTCGCCTGCGAAAGCTGCGATCCGCTTTGTCGGGCGCGTCCCGCACAGCGAGGTCGAGCGGTACTATGCGCTGGTCGATGTCATGGCCTATCCGCGCAAGGCCAGCCGCCTGACCGATCTGGTCACGCCGCTCAAACCATTGGAAGCCATGGCCCAGCGCCAGCTGGTCGCCGCCTCGAATGTGGGCGGGCATCGCGAATTGATCACCGACGGGGTTACCGGAACGCTGTTTGCGCCCGATGATCCTGCGGCCTGCGCGGCGGCATTGGCCGATTTGCTGAGCCGGCCGGAAAGCTGGGAAGCACGGCGTTCGGCAGGTCTCGCCCATGTCGCGGCGCGGCACGACTGGTCGGTGAATGTTTATCGTTATCAGGATGTTTACCATCCGCTGCTAGCCAAATCGCCACATTGCCGGATTTCCGCAGCCGCTTGAGGTTGAAGCGATCGGGTAACAGGGCGATTGAAGGAGATGAACCGCAGTGGCCAAGCACAAGCGCAAGCAGGCCCCCGCCGAGCCGATCAGCAAGCACCAGCTGTTTCCAGCTGTGGTGGCGCTGTGGTTTGGCGCGCTGTTTGGGCTGGGCAGCCTGGCCGTCCGACCAGCCCTGATTGAATCGCTGGTTATCAGCAGCCGGATTGACCTCATCGTTCCTGCCGCTGCCCCGCCGCTGGGGATCACCGCGCGCATTCTGATTGCCCTGATTATGGCTGCGATTGGTTCCGGGATCGGCATTGCGATTGCTCGCCGTCTGGCCCGTCCCAAGCCGGAACACCAAGAACACAAAGGCGATGCCGGATCGGTGATCGAAGAGAGCGGCCGGCTGCGTGGCGGCAATCACTATACCGATGTGCCAGTGCGGCAGCCACTGTCGATCAGCGAAGATCTGGGCGACGATGCCGGAGCCAGAACGCTGGCCCGGCGCCGCCGCTCGTTGACGGTTGAACATGGGGAGGTCGATTTCGTGCCCCATGACATGGCTCCGCTGCCTGGCAGCGTTCCGCAGATTCTCGATATCGGCGCAGTCCGCCTCAGCCCCGAAGCGGCCGAAGCTCCGCTCGATCTGGGCGATTTCGCGGCGCAAATGCCCGAGCCACTGGCGCCCGCTGCAAGCAGCCCGGTTCAGCTTGACTGGAACAATGTCGCGCCGGTTCAATCGGCACCAGGGATCGCACCGCAGGCGCCGCGCCAGGTGTTCCAGCCGCTCGAGACACCTGCCGCGCCCGACGCCTTCACCACGCATCACCACGACATTGCGCAAGAAGCGGCTGCGGCCGCTGCCGATGGCCGTCAGGTGTTCGGCATGGTTGCCCAGCCCGCCCCAGAGGAAAGCCCCCGCCAGGTCTTTGGCCAACCCGTTGCGGGTGACCATATCGATCCGGAGTTCGTCAAGGCGGCCGATTACAAGACCTCGGTCTTCGAAATGGAAGCGCCCAGCCCGCTGTTCCCGCCACGCGAAGACGCTGCCAGCCCTGAGGGCGAACCGGCAGACTATACCGTTCCGCCCGCGCCCGAAGTACACGCCTATCAAGTGCCCGAAGCCGATGTTCCGCCGTCACAGTTCGTGACTGCTGCGGCTGCCGCAGAGCAGCCCTCGGCACTTGCCCCCGTGCATTCCGAACCGGACCCGGCGCTGCCCAGCGCAGCCGATCTGAATCTGGACGATCTGGCCTCTCGCCTAACCGAATCGGTGGCCCGCCGCCGCGCTGCGCGCAGCAACCTGCCGGTTGAGGCCTCAGTTGCGGCCGCGCCTGCGCCGATCCCGGCTCCGCTTGAAGCCGCAGTCGAGGCCATAGTTGAGCCCTCCCAACTGGTTGAACCCGCGGCGCTGGAAATCCCGCAACCCTATGTTCCGCCGATCAGCGCCGAGCCGATAGCGCCTATGGATCCGCCGTTTGCCCAGCCTTTTGCAGCTTCGGCCCCGATTTTCGATGGGCCTGTAGTGGCAGAACCCGGCGATGAAGCCGAAACCGCCAACGAAGGCGTGGCCGAAGCCGACTATGGGTCGCTGCTCGGCGTGGTCCCGGCTACCCCGGCGCGGAGCGGATTTGTCCGGATCGAAGAACCCGAAGCCGAAAATGCCGCGGCTGAACCGGTCGTGATCTTTCCCGGCCAGATGACCCGGCCGATCACCCAGGTCAGCAGCGATGAAGCCGGATCGTTCCGCCGGTTCGATGCCCCGGCCAGTGCCGGACAGGGCCAGCCAATCGCAGCCAATCAGGCCCTGTCGGAAGTCGATTCCGAAGAGGCCCAGCGTGCGCTGCGCTCGGCACTTGCCAACCTTCAGCGGATGAGCGGCGCGGCGTAATTGGTACTGCGCTGGAGCAATACCGGCCCGCTCCCGTGATCCAGATTCACGACAAACGTCCGGGGGACGTTTTCGCTGGGGCGCCCCGACCACCCGATAAGGTTACCCTGTGGGTGGTCGGGCCGGGGGAGCGGGCCGGTGTTGCTCCAGCGTCAGCGGAAACTGATGCATAGCTATGGGGCCGGTCCGCGCGAGCAGACCGGCCCTTTTCGCAGTTGCAAAAACAGTTTCCTGTCGCCATGGGAAAGCTTCACGCAATTTTCGCTGCTTTTTGTGGCAGGGAAGCTTGCGCTTAATTGCCAGAATTCGGCCATTTGCACGGTGCCCTCGTGCGAATCACCGGGTTCGGCTTGGTATAGGACAAGGAATCGATGGGTTTTCCGGCGCCTCAGGGGCTTTACGATCCGCGTAATGAACACGACGCCTGCGGGGTGGGCTTTGTCGCCCACATCAAAGGCGCGAAAAGCCACGCGATCATTAGCCAGGCCCTGGAAGTCCTCAAGAACCTAGACCATCGCGGCGCAGTCGGGGCCGATCCGTTGCTGGGCGATGGCGCCGGGATCCTGATCCAGCTTCCCGATAGCCTTTACCGAAAATGGGCCGATGTTGAGGGGCTGAAACTGCCCCAGCCCGGCGACTATGCCGTGGCGATGTGTTTTCTGCCGCAGGACGAAAGCGCGCGCGACTTCATCGTCGGCATTTTTGAGAAGTTCATCGCCAAGGAAGGTCAGCGCCTGATCGGCTGGCGCGATGTGCCGGTGAACACCAATGGTCTGGGCAAGTCCGTGCTCGAACAGATGCCGGTGATCCGGCAATGCTTCGTCGCGCGCGGCGAAGCCTGCGAGGATCAGGAGGCGTTCGAGCGCAAGATTCTGGCGATCCGCAAGCAGACCCAGAACCCGCTGGCGGCCTTGGCTGAAAAGCACGGCCTGCCGGGCCTGACCGAACTCTATATGCCGAGCTTCTCCAGCCGCACCGTGGTCTACAAGGGCCTGCTGCTGGCGACGCAAGTCGGCGGGTTCTACCGTGACCTGACCGATCCGGACTGCGTTTCGGCATTGGGCATGGTCCACCAGCGGTTCAGCACCAACACCTTCCCCAGCTGGAAGCTTGCCCACCCATACCGGCTGATCGCCCACAACGGCGAAATCAACACAGTGCGCGGCAACGTCAACTGGATGAACGCGCGCCGCCGCACGATGGAAAGCGAGCTGCTCGGACCGGATCTGGACAAGATGTGGCCGATCATCCCGCACGGCCAATCGGATACCGCTTGCCTCGACAATGCGCTCGAGCTGTTGATGGCGGGTGGGTACTCCCTTGCCCATGCGGTGATGATGCTGATCCCCGAGGCCTGGGCGGGCAATCCGCTGATGGATGCCAAGCAGCGCGCCTTTTACGAATACCACGCCGCGCTGATGGAGCCGTGGGACGGTCCGGCAGCGGTTGCCTTTACCGATGGCCGCCAGATCGGCGCGACGCTTGACCGCAATGGCCTGCGCCCGGCGCGCTTTGTGGTGACCGATGATGATCTGGTCGTGATGGCGTCGGAAAGCGGTGTTCTGCCGATCAAGGAAGACAATATCGTTCGAAAGTGGCGGCTCCAGCCGGGCCGGATGCTGCTGATCGACTTTGCCGAAGGGCGGATCATCGAGGACGAGGAACTGAAGGCGCAATTGGCCGCCGAACAGCCCTATGAAGACTGGCTAAAAGCCGCGCAGTACAAGCTCAAGGACCTTGACCTGATCGAGCCGGAGCTGGCCCAGCTGCCGGTCGACACCACCAGCCTGCTGGATCGCCAGCAGGCATTTGGCTATACGCAAGAAGACCTTTCGCGGTTCCTCGAACCGATGGCGACCAATGCCGATGAACCATTGGGTTCGATGGGCACCGACACCCCGATTGCGGTTCTCTCCAACAAGAGCCGTCTGCTTTACGACTACTTCAAGCAGAACTTCGCTCAGGTCACCAACCCGCCGATCGATCCGATCCGCGAGGAACTGGTGATGAGCCTGGTTTCGATGATCGGCCCGCGCCCCAACCTGCTAGGTATGGAGGCCGGAACCCACAAGCGGCTCGAAGTCGATCAGCCGATCCTGACCAATGATGAAGTGGCCAAGATCCGCTCGGTCGAAGCTGCGCTCGACGGCGCGTTCCGGACCGAAACGATCGACACCACCTGGGATGCCGCCAGCGGCGCCGATGGCCTCGAGATGGCGATCAAGGAAATGTGCTGGGCCGCAACCGAAGCGGTGCTGCAGGACAAGAACATCCTGATCCTGTCCGACCGCGCCCAGGGGCCTGACCGGATCCCGATGCCGGCTCTGCTGGCCACCGCAGCTGTGCACCATCACCTGGTTCGCCAAGGCCTGCGGATGCAGACCGGCTTGGTCGTCGAAACCGGTGAAGCCCGCGAAGTGCATCACTTCTGCGCGCTGGCGGGCTATGGCGCCGAAGCGATCAATCCTTATGTCGCATTTGAAACGATTGAGCAGATCCGGGTCAAGAAAGACCTTCCGCTGGGTGCCAAGGACGCCAAGAAAAACTACATCAAGGCGGTCGGCAAGGGCATCCTGAAGGTCATGTCCAAGATGGGCATTTCGACCTATCAGTCCTATTGCGGCGCGCAGATCTTTGACGCGGTCGGGCTGTCGAGCGCGTTCATCGACAAGTATTTCACCGGCACCGCAACCACGATCGAGGGAATTGGCCTCGCGCAGGTGGCCGAGGAAACCGTCCGCCGCCACCGCACCGCCTATGGTGACAATCCGATCTACGCTTCGATGCTCGATGTTGGCGGGATGTACGGGCTGCGGCTGCGCGGCGAAGAACACGCCTGGACCGCGGACAACATTGCCAGCCTGCAACACGCAGTGCGCGGTAATGTGCCCGAAAAGTACCGCGATTTCGCGCAGTCGATCAACGATCAATCGAGCCGGATGTTGACCATCCGCGGGCTGCTGGCGTTCAAGAATGCGGAACGGCCGCTCGATATCAGCGAGGTTGAACCGGCCAGCGAAATCGTCAAGCGGTTCGCCACCGGGGCAATGTCCTATGGCTCGATCAGCTGGGAAGCGCACACCACGCTGGCCCTCGCCATGAACCAGATCGGCGGCAAATCGAACACCGGCGAAGGTGGCGAAGACCCCAAGCGGTTTACCCCGCTAGCCGATGGTTCTTCGATGCGCAGCGCAATCAAGCAGGTCGCCTCTGGCCGGTTCGGGGTGACCACCGAGTATCTGGTCAATGCCGATGATGTGCAGATCAAGATGGCCCAGGGCGCCAAGCCCGGCGAAGGCGGACAGTTGCCCGGCTACAAGGTCGATAAGACCATTGGCGCGACCCGCCATTCGACCCCCGGAGTGGGGCTGATTTCGCCCCCGCCGCACCACGATATCTATTCGATCGAGGATCTGGCCCAGCTGATCCACGATCTGAAGAACGTCAACACCACCGCGCGGATCTCGGTCAAACTGGTCTCCGAAGTCGGGGTCGGCACGGTTGCTGCGGGCGTATCCAAGGCGCGGGCCGATCATGTCACGATCTCCGGCTACGAAGGCGGCACTGGCGCGTCCCCGCTGACCAGCCTGACCCATGCTGGCAGTCCGTGGGAAATCGGTCTGGCTGAAACCCAGCAGACGCTGATCCTCAACAATCTGCGCAGCCGGATCTGTGTGCAGGCCGATGGCGGCCTGCGGACCGGGCGCGATGTCGCGGTTGCGGCCTTGCTCGGCGCGGACGAGTTCGGCTTTGCCACCGCCCCACTGATTGCGGCGGGCTGTATCATGATGCGCAAGTGCCACCTCAACACCTGCCCGGTCGGTGTGGCGACGCAGGACCCGGTGCTGCGCGCGCGCTTCACTGGCCAGCCGGAACACGTGGTCAACTACATGTTCTTCGTCGCCGAGGAACTGCGCGGGATCATGGCCGAACTGGGCTTCAGGACCGTGAGCGAAATGGTCGGGCGGGTCGACAAGCTCGATATGCGTACGGCCATCGACCACTGGAAAGCGGGCGGCGTCGACCTCAGCCGGATCCTTCATCAGGTTCCGCTGGGTGACAGCCCCTCGCTCGGCTGGAGCGGGACACAGGATCATGGTCTCGACGGCGCGCTCGACAACGAGCTGATCGCCGCTGCCGCCGATGCGCTGGACCACAAGCACGCCGTGGTGATCGAACGCAAGGTGATCAACGTCAACCGCACCGTCGGCGCGATGCTCTCAGGCGAAGTGGCGCGGCGCTATGGCCATGCCGGGTTGCCGGACAATACGGTGAAGATCAAACTGACCGGGGTTGCCGGGCAAAGCTTTGGCGCCTGGCTGGCCCATGGGATCACGCTCGATTTGACCGGGGACGCGAATGACTATGTCGGCAAGGGATTGTCGGGCGGGCGCGTGATCGTGCGCCAGCCGGGTCATGTTGAGCGCGGAGCGGCGGACAACATCATCGTCGGCAACACGGTACTGTATGGCGCGATTGCCGGGGAAGCCTTTTTCAATGGCGTGGCCGGGGAACGCTTTGCAGTGCGCAATTCAGGCGCGGTCGCGGTGGTCGAGGGCTGCGGCGACCATGGCTGCGAGTATATGACCGGTGGGGCGGTTGCCGTTCTGGGCAAGACCGGGCGTAACTTTGCCGCGGGCATGTCTGGCGGGATCGCCTATGTCTATGATCCCGATGGGACCTTTGCCGCAATGTGCAACCCGGCGCAGGTCGATCTGCTGCCGATTTCGGCTCTGCGCGATGAAGAGGATGGCGCGGGCCGCCCGCAACAGCGGACCTCCAGCGTCTATGATAACGGGATGGGCGATATGCTGCGCCACGATGCCGAACGGCTGAAAGTGCTACTCGAACGGCACCACCTCCACACCAGCTCGGCCCGCGCCCGCGCGCTGCTCGATGATTGGGCTGGGACGCTGGGAAAATTCGTCAAGGTGATGCCGCGTGACTATGCGCAGGCGCTGAAGCAATTGGAAACCGAACGGCTCGAAGCCGCCTCGGTCGCAGCAGAGTAAGACAGATGGGCAAGGAAACCGGCTTTCTCGAACTTGACCGCCAGGACCGCAGCTATGCCGATCCCAAGGAGCGGCTGCACCACTACAAGGAATTCGTCATTCCGCATGCCGAGTCCGCGCTGAAGGCGCAGGCCAGCCGCTGCATGGATTGCGGGATCCCCTATTGTCACAACGGCTGTCCGGTGAACAACATCATCCCGGACTGGAACCACCTGGTTTACGAAGGCGACTGGCAAGCCGCACTTGAAGTGCTGCACAGCACTAACAATTTCCCCGAATTTACCGGCCGGATCTGCCCTGCCCCGTGCGAGGCGAGCTGCACGCTCAACATCACCGACCAGCCGGTGACGATTAAATCGATCGAATGCGCAATTGTCGATCGTGGCTGGCAGGAAGGCTGGATCGTCCCGCAGCTCGCCGCCAAACGGACTGGCAAGACCGTGGCCGTGGTTGGCTCTGGCCCAGCCGGGATGGCCGCCGCCCAGCAGCTTGCCCGGGCTGGCCATTCGGTGACGCTGTTTGAAAAGAACGACCGATTGGGCGGGCTGATGCGCTATGGCATCCCCGACTTCAAGATGGAGAAGGACCAGATCAACCGCCGCCTGATGCAGCTGCAGGCTGAAGGTGTGGTGCTGAAGGAAAGCACCGAGGTTGGGGTGCACGTTTCGGTCGATTCGCTGCGCGAAAACTTTGACGCGATCGTCCTGTCTGGCGGCGCCGAAGACCCGCGCCAGCTGACCATTCCCGGCGCGGAAATGGCCGGTGTGCGCCTCGCGATGGAATTCTTGACCCAGCAGAACAAACGCAACGCCGGAGACGACGAATTGCGCGCCGCCCCGCGCGGATCGCTGTTTGCCACCGGCAAGCACGTGATCGTGATCGGCGGCGGCGATACCGGCAGCGACTGCGTCGGCACCTCCAACCGTCAGGGCGCCGCATCGGTCACTCAGATCGAAATCATGCCCAAACCGCCCGAACACGAGGACAAGGCGATGGTCTGGCCCGACTGGCCACTCAAACTGCGCACCTCGACCAGCCACGAAGAAGGCGTGGAGCGCGACTGGGCGATCAACGCCCGCCGGGTTGAAGGCACCGACGGCAAAGTCACCGGGCTGGTCTGCGTCCGAGTCGAATGGCTGGACGGCAAGATGCAGGAAGTCGAAGGCAGCGAGTTCACGCTGAAAGCCGATCTGATCCTGCTGGCGATGGGCTTTGTCGGACCCAAGAAGCAGGGCCTGCTCGATCAGGCCGGGGTCGCGCTCGACCCGCGCGGCAATGTCGCCGCCAATGTCAGCAACTACGCCACCAGCGACCCGCAGATCTTCGCCTGCGGCGATATGCGGCGCGGGCAAAGCCTGGTCGTCTGGGCCATCCGCGAAGGCCGCCAAGCCGCCCAGGCGGTTGACGAAATGCTGATGGGGGTCAGCGAACTACCGCGTTAGGCGGGGTACTGAAGGCCTTAATCAAACCCGCTCATGCTGAGCGGGATTTAGGCACTAATTCTGATGAGCTGTACGGTTTCCTAAGCCGTATCAACCAGCACCAGTTCGCTGTCTTCCAGCGCGGTCACTTCGACCACGCTTTCACCGGTGATCGCTACCCCGTCGCGCGCCTCGGCCTCAACCGCGCCGATCCGCACCCGGCCAGTGGCGGGAACGAGGTAGAGGTGGCGATCCGCGCTGGTTTCATAGCGGATCGTTTCTCCAGCCTTCACCAGCGCGCCTGCCACCCGCGCCTGAGCATGGATGCGCAGCGCATCGCCATCCCCCGCCAGCCCTGAGGCGAGCACCACGAACTGGCCATCACGGCTGCCTTTGGGGAATGGCCGCGCGCCCCAGCTTGGGGCGTGGCCCCGGCTGTCAGGCAGAATCCAGATCTGGAACAGCGTGGTTTCCTGATCTTCCAAGTTGAATTCGGAATGCTGAATGCCGGTTCCGGCGCTCATCACCTGAACGTCACCGGCTTCGGTCCGGCCCTGGTTGCCCAGGCTATCCTTGTGGCTGATCGCTCCACTGCGAACATAGGTTATGATCTCCATGTCCTGATGGCCATGGGGCGGAAAGCCGGTCTGCGCGGCGATCGCATCGTCATTCCAGACCCGCAAGGCGCCCCACTGGGCCCGCGCCGGATCATTGTAGCTGGCAAAGGAAAAGTGATGGTGCGCATCCAGCCAGCCATGGTTGGCTGCGCCAAGTGTTGCAAAAGGGCGGTGCTCGATCATCGGATCTCTCCATTCACGGTTGATAGCGTCTAGATAGGTCTTGTCTGCCGCGCCGCCAGATGGGACGCAGCGGCAAACCTGCAACGAAAGTTTGACCTTGCCCAAGATCGCCTTCCTCGCCTGCCCCGATACCCTGCCCGGCTCCCCGACCCGCCGCCCCGACGCGTTCGAGCATGACCTGCTGTTCGATGCGCTGGACCAAGGCCTGGCTGGACGGGCTGACCTTACCGCAATCGACTGGCGTGCGCCGCTCGATCAGCTGACCCTTTTTGACTGCGCTTATCTCGGCACGCCGTGGGACTATACCGAGGCGAAAGATGAATTTCTGGGCCGGCTGGAAGCGCTGGAAAAGGTCGGGGTGCGGGTCTGCAACCCGGTGGAGGTGATCCGCTGGAACGCTGACAAGCTCTACCTGCAGGAACTTGAAGCGCGCGGCGCGCCGTCGATCCCGACCCTGTGGCCGCAAAGCGCTGGTCCCGGCACCGTGCTGGCCGCGTTCGACCACTTCGGTTGCGACCGGGTGGTGGTGAAACGCCGGGTTGGCGCGGGCGCGATTGGGCAGGACAGCTTCACCCGGCTCCAGCCGCCGCCGGCTGACTGGCGGATCGACCAGCCAGCCATGATCCAGCCCTTCCTGCCTGCGATCCAGCGCGAGGGCGAATTGAGCTTTATTTTCGTCAGCGGCCAGCTCAGCCACGCCCTGATCAAGCGTGCGGCACCGGGCGATTACCGCATCCAGTCGCTCTACGGCGGCAGCGAAGTGCCGCTCGACCCCGCCCCCACCGATCGCGCGGCGGCCGAAGCGGTCATGGCGATGCTGCCCTTCGCCCTGCCGCCGGTCTATGCGCGGATCGACATGGTCCGGCTCGAAAGCGGGCAACTGGCGGTGATCGAGGCGGAACTGATCGAGCCTTATCTGTATCCCGAGCAGAGGCCGGACTTCGGGCGGTTGTTGGCGGAGGGCCTGCTGGGGCGGGCCGACTGATCCCGCAACCCGTCACCCCGGACTTTCCTACTCCCCGCCGCTCTGCCAAAATCCCTAGCATGCAGGACTCTAGCCACCACCGCACCGTCAGCACCACCGGGTTTCGAAAGGTGACGCAGGGTGACACAATGCGACAAAGGGTGACGCAGAGTTACCAAACGCACCGCAAGTTATTTCCCTTTCTCTGAACCGTGTGAACTTTGTCAGCTTCCTTGCCTTCGCGGCGCGCTGCAGGCACCATGATCCGATGACCGAACCCAACGACCTTTCCACTTTCCGCGCCGAAGTGCGTTCCTTTCTGGCTGAGCGCCTGACACCCGAACTCGCGCGCGCCGGGCGGCGGGCGACATCGGTGTTCTCGCATCCCGATCATTCGATCCCGTGGCAACAGATCCTCACTGCCAAGGGCTGGGGAGCGATGGATTGGCCGGTGGAACATGGCGGGACCGGGTGGTCGGCGATGCAGAAGTACATCTTTGCGGCCGAATGCGCCCGGACCGGGGCGCCGAGTTTGCTGCCGCAGGGCCTCAAGATGGTCGCGCCGGTGCTGATGCATTATGGCTCTGACGAGCAGAAGGCGTTCTTCCTTCCGAAGATCCTGTCGGGCGAGCATTACTGGTGCCAGGGCTTTTCCGAGCCGGGATCGGGATCCGATTTGGCCTCGCTCAAGCTGAAAGCCGAGCGGGACGGCGATCACTACGTCCTCAACGGATCGAAGATCTGGACCACCCACGCCCACTTCGCCAACTGGATGTTCGCGCTGGTCCGCACCTCAAGCGAAGGCAAGCCGCAGGCTGGAATCTCGTTCCTGCTGATTGATATGGCGACGCCGGGCCTGAAGGTTGATCCGATTATTTCGCTTGCCGGAGAGCACGAGCTTAATCAGGTGTTCTTTGACAATGTCCGCGTGCCGATTGCCAATCGGCTGGGGGAGGAAAACGATGGCTGGTCGGTCGCCAAGTACCTGCTGACCTTTGAGCGCGGCGGGCGCTATGCCCCCGGACTGTTCGCGCAACTGGCCAAGCTGGAAGAGGAAGCACTGGACGATCCGGTACTGCAGGAGCGACTGCGGCGCGAGGCGGTGACGCTGGAAGCGCTAGAGGCGCTGGAGCTGAAATCCATCGCTGCGATTGAAGCCGGGGAGAACGCCAAGGCGGCGCTCTATGCCTCGGTGCTCAAGGTGCAGGGAACCGAATCGGCGCAGCGGATTGATGTGCTGGCCTGCGAGATCGCCGGCCCCGCCGGGTGGGCCGTGGCCGATGGACAAAGCCCCGACCTGCTGGCGACCGCGCTGCCGCGCTATCTCAACGGGCGGGCGGCGACGATCTATGCCGGGTCGAACGAGATCCAGCGCGATCTGATTGCCCGGGCAGTGTTGGTTTAGGCCAGTTCCGCATGGCGGGCGAGGTGGTGGCTCTTTGAACCCAGCATCGCTGCAATTGCCAGCCCGCGTTTGAACTGACCGCCGAGCGCCAGTTCTTCGGTCACGCCCATCCCGCCGTGGAGCTGGACCGCGCCTTCACCGACCGCGCGAACCGCGTCGATCGTTTCGACCGCTGCGGCACTGACAGCATGGCCCCAACCGTCGGTGCCTTCCAGCAGAACGGCGCGTTCGGTCAGCCCTTCGGCTTTGAGTGCGGCCATCTGCATATCGGCAAGGCGGTGGCGCAGCACCTGGAAGCTGGCGATGGGCACGCCGAACTGCTTGCGCTGCTGCAGATAGGCGGCGGTATCGGCCAGCATCCGCGCCATCAGCCCGGCCGCTTCGGCGCAGCGCGCGGTGCCTTGCGCATCCGCCGCCCAGCTTTGGGCAACGGCGGCGTCGGCATCCTCGGCCAGCACGGTATCGGCTTCGAGCCCGGCGGCGATCGAGAGGTCCGCCGCAGTGCTGCCGTCCAGCATCGCCCGGCGGCGGATCGACAGGCCGGGAGCGTTAGCGGCAACCAGCAGCGTCTGCGCCGGGCTCGCTAGCAGCAGCCAGTTCGCCTCCGCCGCGCCTGCGACCAACGGCACTTCGCCGCTGTCACCCAGCACCAGCGCGATCCGCGCTTCGCCGGTGGCGAGCGCACCTAGCAGGCCGTGATCGGGTGCCAGCCGGGCCAGCAGGCTGGCGCCAAGGTG
>VFKS01000251.1 GCA_009885425.1 Novosphingobium sp. | reverse complement strand
GCGCGGCCTCGAACTGCGCCACCATCGCGTTCTTCTGGTGCATCCGGTCAATCTGCCAGAACCCCAGCCGCACCATCACCGCGACGGCGATCAGGACCAGCAGGGTCGGGAAAAGGGGCAAGCGTTTCAGCATCAGTGGTGGCCAACAAAAAAGGCAGCCGCGGCCGAGCCGGGCTGCCCTTTCGTGTCTGGCCTATCGCCGACCATCAATGGATCGCGTGGCCCCAGCCACCCCAGATGTAGACCGCGATGAACAGGAACAACCAGACCACGTCAACGAAGTGCCAATACCAGGCGGCAGCTTCGAAACCGAAGTGCTGCTTGGGGGTGAAATCACCGTTGTAGGCACGCTTGAGGCAGACAATCAGGAAGATCGTGCCGACGATCACGTGGAACCCGTGGAACCCGGTCGCCATGTAGAACGCCGAGCTATAGGTGTTTCCGCCGAAGCCGAAGGGCGCGTGGCTGTATTCGTAGGCCTGGATCGCGCTGAACAGGATGCCAAGCGCAATCGTCGCCCACAGGCCCTTTTTCAGGCCATCGCGGTCACCATGGATCAGGCTGTGGTGGGCCCAGGTAACCGTCGTGCCTGAACACAGCAGGATCAGGGTGTTGAGCAGCGGCAGGTCGAACGGATCCATCACTGCCTCGATCGCCTTGGACGGGAATATCCCGCCGGTCACTTCGGTCAAGGCATTGGGGAACAGCGCGAAATCGAAGAACGCCCAGAACCAGCCGACGAAAAACATCACTTCCGAAGCGATGAACGTGATCATGCCGTAGCGCAGGTGCAGTTGCACCACCGGAGTATGGTGGCCCTGCTTTGCTTCGAGGACGACTTTGGTCCACCACAGGAACATGGTCAGCAGAATTCCGGAAAAGCCGAGCATCAGCACATATTTGCCGATGCTGCCGGCCCATTCCGGGTGCATCGCCATCACGCCGCCGCTGGTCATGGTGACCGCCGAAACCGAGCCGAGGAACGGCATCCAGTCCGGATCGAGGATGTGGTAATCGTGGTTCTTGGTGCCGGCCATGGTGCGTCTATTCCCTTTGAGCCTCGCCGGGGTGGCACGCGGCCCCCCTCATGAATCCAATCGCCCTTATCGCGCCGGTGGCAGCGGGTCCAGTGCCTTTGATGCCACTTTCCCCGCCGGTTGCTGATCAGCCGAAACGTGGAAGGTATAGCTGAGCGTAATCTGTTTGATCCCGGCGGTTTCCGGGTCCTTCAGGATTGCCGGATCGACATAGTACTGCACCGGCATTTCCACCGATTGCCCCGGCTGCAAGGTCTGCTGTTCAAAGCAGAAGCAGTGGATCTTCTTGAAGTAGAGCCCGGCCAGTTCAGGCTGGACGTTAAAGCTGGCCACCCCGGTCACGGGCTTGTCTGACAGGTTTTCGGCGCGGTAGAATGCCAGCTTGCGGGTGCCGATCGGCATCACTTGCGTCACCTGCATCGGCGCGAATTTCCACGGCAGGTTGGGATCGGTATTGCCATCGAACCGGACTGACATGGTTGTGGTGCCCACCTGCACGGCGTTGGCCTCAGCCAGAGCGGCGCGCTGGGTGGTGCCGCCGAACCCGGTGACCTGGCAGAACATCTGGTACAGCGGGACCGCTGCGAAACCCATCCCCAGCATCCCCAGCGCAAAAGCGCTCGAATAGAGTGCGGTGCGGCGGTTGCGATCGCTCAACGGCTTAACCCAGCTTGGCGATGGTAATCGCAAAGAACAGCACTGCCAGTCCGCCCAGGACCAGCGCCAAAACGCGGTTGCGCGCGGTGATGATCTGCTTGCGCTGCTGCATCGGATCAAGATTATCGGGCTTCATCAGCATTATCCAACCACAAAACGGTCCACCACCAGCGCGGCGAACAGCACGAACAGGTATAGCACCGAATAGCCGAACAGGCGCTTTTCGGGCCGCATATCCATATCCCCAGCCTCGCCCCGGAACACCGCGACCCGCAGGCTGAGCAGCAGGAACACCGCTGTCAGCAGCAGCGCCGCCGCGCCATAGAGCCAGCCCGCCACGCCCAGCCAGAACGGCGCCATCGCCACCGGCAACATCAGGACCGCATAGATCAGGATCTGGCGGCGGGTCGATTGGTGCCCGGCGACTACCGGCATCATCGGGATACCGGCTGCGGCATAGTCCGTCTCGACAAACAGCGCGAGTGCCCAAAAGTGCGGGGGTGTCCAGAAAAAGATGATCGCGAACAGCAGCACCGGCATCAGCGTGATGTCTCCGGTCGCGGCGATCCAGCCGATCATCGGCGGAAAGGCCCCGGCGCCGCCGCCAATCACAATGTTTTGCGGCGTGCGCGGCTTCAGCCAGATGGTATAGATTACCGCGTAGTAAAAGATCGAAAAGGCCAGGATTGCGGCCGCCAGCAAGCCGACCGCCAGCCCCATGGTCAGCACCGATCCCACCGACAGCAGAATCCCGAAATCGCGCGCCGATCCACGCTCCATCCGCCCGGCCGGCAGCGGCCGCGTCGCGGTGCGCTTCATTTTGGCGTCGAGATCTGCCTCCCACCACTGGTTGAGCGCGGCGCTGCCGCCTGCCCCGACCGCGATGCACAGGATCGCAACAAAGCCCAGCACCGGATCGACCGGCACCGGCGCCGCCAGCATCCCGCACAGCCCGGTGAAGATCACCAGGCTCATCACCCGGGGCTTGGTCAGCGACCAGAAATCGCGCCAGTCGGTCGGCAAGGGAATCGGTTGGGCGGCTGTGGTGGTCATGATTGGCGGCCTATAGGCGGGTGGTGCGGTGCTGGAAAGGGTCTAGCGCCTTCCCCTTCGATCAGGACAACGTCGCGAATCCTAAAGCCGCCTGAGCCAGTCCACCAGCAGCGCATTCACTTCCGCTGGCCGCTCCTGCTGGGTCCAGTGGCCAACGCCGTCGAGCACGTGCCCTTCGACCCGCGGCGCGAACATCCGCATCATAGCGACCGGGTCCGCCACCGCGCCAAACAGCGTGGTCGCAGGATCGCGGGTGCCGCCGATGAACAGGCACGGCTGCTCAAGCTGTTTGCCCTGCCAGGCCTTGAGCCATTCGTAGTCGAGCTCGTGATTGCGATAACGGTTCAGCGGCCCGCGAAAGCCGGAAGCCTTGAACTCGGCTTCGTAATAATCGAGATCGGCGCTGGTCAGCCACGGCACCGGCTGCGGATCGGGCAGGCCTTCGAGGAAGGTCGCGCCCAGCGGCTTGCTCCAATAGTC
>VFKS01000451.1 GCA_009885425.1 Novosphingobium sp. | reverse complement strand
TTCCGCAAGGCCTTCAAGGCCGGGGTGCGGATGGTGTTTGGGTCCGACGCCGGGGTAATGCCGCACGGTTTAGTCGGGCGGCAGTTCAACACCATGGTCACCTACGGCATGACCCCCTTGGATGCGATCCGCGCCGCGACGCTGAACGCCGCGCAGGCGCTGGGCTGGGAAGCTAACGTCGGAACGATTGCGGTGGGGCGCTACGCTGACTTCGTCGCGGTGGACGGCGATCCACTGGCCAATGTCCGCGAGCTCGAAGACGTCGACGGCGTGATCAAGGGCGGGGTTGTGATCGAGCGGGGGCGGTGAAAGCAGCTGCTCTTGTCAAAGGCGCTTTAGCCGCCATTTTTCAGGGTGCTCTGTTTTCGGGAGGACCGTTTCTTGTGATAACTGTGCCAACCGGGGCAATACTCCTGTTTGAGCCTGGGGTGACGCAGGGTGGTATTCTCGAACCGCTTTCGCTGATGTTCGCTCCGTTGATTGTCGCCATTTGCGCGGTTTCTGCAGGCTTCATTGTAATCGGCCTCCCCCTGACGGCGCTGCTCATTATGCGAAAACGTGCTCTATTGCGCCATCTCGCCGTAGCTGGGGCATTCAGCGGCTTTGCCATCATGACTGCATACGGCGCACATATCGGCGTTGGATACATGTCGTTGGCATTTGCCCCCTTGGGTGCCATCGGCGGTGGAGTTGCCGGTCGACGTTGGACAGAGGCGCTGGCTGTCGAAACCGAGCAGACTGCGTAGCTCACATCCCCGGCAGCTTGAACCCCGGGGGCAGGCCCATGCCGCTTTGCATATTGGCCATTTCGGCGTTGCTGACCTGATCGGCCTTCGCCCGCGCATCGTTGAAAGCGGCGACGATCAGGTCTTCGAGGATGCCTTTCTCGCTGGGCTGCATCAGGCTGTCGTCGATGGCCACGCCGATGATCCGGCCCTTGGCCGACGCGCGGATCTTGACGAGGCCGCCTCCGGCAATGCCTTCGACTTCCATTGCGTCGAGCTTGCCTTGCATTTCGCCCATCTGCTTCTGGATGGTTTCAGCGGCTTGCTGCGCAGCCTTGAGCATTTCTTCCATCGACTTCACGGTCACTGTCTCCATTTTCCGCCCGCATTGGCCACACGGCCATCGGGGCTTTCATCAAGTAATTCGGCGCTGGGGAAAGCGGCAAAGGCGGCCTCGACCAGTGGATCACGCAGCACAGCGGCGCGGGCTGAATCCTTGGCTACGTCGGCCAGTTCTTTAAGACTGGGCTGGGCATCACCCTCGGCCCGGGTCACCTGCCAACGCTCCCCGGTGGCGCGCAGCAGCGCGTCGCGAAGTTCGGCGGTGGCATCGCCTGGATAACCGGGGACCAGTGTATAGGTCAGTTCGCCCGGCACCAGCGCGACCACCCGCACCCAATCGTGCATCACCTGGCTGAGGCGCAGCTGGCCCGATTGTTCGACCCGCTCGACCAGCGCGGCCCAGCTGATCGCTTGCGGTGCGGCGAGCGCGTCATTGGTGGTTTCACCAGCCGTTCCAGCAACCGGCCCGCGCGCGGCGAGCTCTTCCAGCTTCTTCGCCAGCGTGCCCGGATCGGGCATATCGGCGGCGTGCTGGACCCGCAACAGCGCCATCTTGGCCGCAACCAGCGGATCGGGCGCGGCGCGCACTTCGTCATGGCCCTTGAGCAGCAATTGCCACAGCCGGTGGAGCTGCCCGGCGGAGAGCCGCCCGGCCCATTCGGCCAAATCCGCGCGTTCCTCGGCCGAGGCGCCATCGGCACCGTTCTGACCAATTTGCGCCACGGTGATCCGGTGGCACAGGTCCATCGCGGTACGCATCAGCGCCAATGGCTCGACCCCAAAGGCGAATTGCTGGTCGATCAAATCGAGCAGTCCGGCCCCGTCCCCCGATAGCAGCGCAGCGAAAAGCCCGCGCTGCGCGCTCTTGTCCGCCAGCCCCAGCATATCGCGGACCTGTTGAGCCGAAACCCGGCTTTCCCCGCCAAGGTCAGCATGAGCAATCGCCTGATCGAGGATCGACAGACCATCGCGGACCGAGCCTTCAGCAGCAGCGGCGATCATCGCCAGCGCCTCATCCTCAGCCTCGATCCCTTCCTTGCCGCAAATCATCGCGAAATGTTCGGCCAGCAAAGGTGCCGGAATGCGCCGCAGGTCAAACCGCTGGCAGCGGCTCAGCACCGTGACCGGCAGCTTTTCCACCTCGGTGGTGGCGAACAGGAATTTCACATGGGCCGGCGGCTCTTCCAGCGTCTTGAGCAGCGCGTTGAACGCGTTGCGGCTGAGCATATGAACTTCGTCGATGATGTAGATCTTGTACCGCGCCGAAACAGCGGCATAGCGGATCGCCTCGATAATCTCGCGCACGTCGTCCACGCCGGTGTGGCTGGCGGCGTCCATTTCGATCACGTCAATATGGCGGCCCTCGGCAATCGCCACGCAGGGCTCGCAGACCCCGCAGGGATCGATCGTCGGCCCGCCCTGCCCATCCGGCCCGATGCAATTGAGCGCCTTGGCGATCAACCGCGCGGTGCTGGTTTTGCCGACCCCGCGAATGCCAGTCATCAGGAAGGCATGGGCCAGCCGATCACGTTTGATCGCATTGGCCAGCGTCTGGACCATCGCATCCTGCCCGATCAGTTCGGCAAAGGTTTGCGAGCGGTATTTGCGAGCGAGCACGCGATAAGGCTGCGCCGGAGCGGCCGTTACAACTGGCGGAGGCGCGGGCGCTGGCGCAGCAGGCGCACCAAACATCGATTCCTGCCCAGCCTCCTCCAGCTCAGCCGCGCTGGGGCCGTGGTCTTCAGGCTCGTCGCCATAGGTGTCGGGGGAATCGTCCATTGGTGCCAAACTAAGGGGTCACCCGGCCTTTGTCGAAGGGGATATGCGCGGCTTTGGGAATTTGGTTCAAGTTGCGCCGAAAAAGTCGAGATTTGAGAACCGGAGCGCAGCGGCCATTTGGGCCGTGAGCACCGGAAGCGCAGAATATCGGCTTTTGCAGGCCAGCTTGGGCCGAATTCCCAAAGCCGCGAAGGAGCCGAGCGACCCGTCGCTGTCCGTTGTGGCTGCTTCCTTCCGGACCTGACCAAGTTGGCGGAGGCAAACGCCCGCCCGACTCCCGGACGCGCATATGGCGGCGCTGTCGCGTTTGCGCAAGTCCAAGACCGATTCTTGGGCTATTCGGACTGCGACTTGCCTGTAACGGGTGCTGTCAAAACGGCTCTTCCCTTCCGGAAAGCCGGGAAGCGGGTTCCGCACTGTGCCTCACAGCGCGACCCAGGCATTGCGCGGGCCCGCTTCCTATTCCTCCCACATCGGGAGAGAACTCAGCGAAAATTGTCGGCGTAGGTTTGCAGCTTCAACCGTCGCGGCGGAGTGGCGTGGACGGCGGCCGGTATGCCGTGCTTGTCGGCATAGGCCTGCGCCTCGGCCTGACTGGCAAAAGTCAGCGTGACTTGATTTTGCGTATCACCCGAACCCGGCCAGCCCATAACCGGGTCGGCCTTGCGCGCCTCAGCCGGAGCGAATTCGAGGAGCCAATCGGCAGTGCGGGCCTGACCCGATTGCATGGCGTTCTTTGGGCGCTGAAAGATACGTGCTGACATGGCCGCCCGATTGCGGCGAATCGCGCGGAAAATCAAGTGTCCGTTCGTGCTGAGCCTGTCGAAGCATTAAACGCGTTCTTGGTCTTCAGGCTGGCCAATTCGTTCCACGGCTCATCTGGCCAGCGGTGTTTCGGGTAGCGGCCCTTCAGGTCCTTCACGACATCGCGCCAGGATCCACGCCAGAACGCGGGCAGATCGCGGGTAGTCTGCGCCGGTTTGCCGCCGGGATCGGTCAGCTTGAGCAGCAGCGGCTGCGACGGCTGGCCAAATGTAGGGTGCTGGTCGAGCCCGAACAGCGCCTGAACCCGCAGTTCCACAGACGGCCCACCGGGATCGTCATAGTCAATCGCGTGGGCCGTGCCGGCTGGGCTGGTGAATTGCGCAGGGGCGAGCTTTTCGAGCGCCTGCTGGCCCACGTAATCGAGCCGCACTCGAAGCGCCTCATGCAGTTTGCCCGGTTCGAGCTGATCGAGCCGCCGGGTCAGCAAAGGCCCCAGCCAATCCGAAACATCGGCCAGCAAGACTTCGTCCGTCAGCGCCGCTATCCCGGCGAACCGGGCGCGCTTGAGCAAGTTCAGGCTGGCCTTTGACAGCGGCACCAGCGCCAGCCCTTCCTCCTGCACCTTGGCCAGCATGAAATCGCGGATCGCTTGCGGATCGGGTGCAGGATCGGAGCCCTTGCTGAGCGTGATCGCCCCCAGCCGCGCTTCCAGCAAGGCCTCAACCCGCCCCTCGTCCGCAATCCATCGCAGCGCGCTGCGCCGTTCGATCCGATGGCCGAGCCAACGGGTGACCTCGGCGTCGTTCAAAGCGATTGCGCCGGTGATCCGCGCGCCTTTGGCCTCACCCTGTGCTTCGCCCACCGCCAGCCATTCGGCGCGAGCCAGCGAGGAGGCCGGATCGAGCCGCAGCCCCCTGCCCCCGGCGGTCAGCCAAAGCTCGCCGTTGGCATCACGGCGTCGGGCGATGTTGTCGGGGTATGCCTCGGCGAGGAGAATGCCGAGTGGGGGCTGATCGCTGCTGGCTGCCCTAACCAGCTCACGCGCCCGCTGCTGCCAACGCGCCGCCAGTTTGCGCGAAGCTTCGGCCCGCGATCCGCGATCGCTCTTCCACCGATCAAGCCGCGCCGCCAGATCTTCACCGCGTCCGCCCAGTCCCCGTTCTTGCAACAACATTGCCAGCAATGCTGCGTCCTGCGCCGAGCCATGCTGCGCAGCATAAAGCAGCATATGAGCGAGCTGCGGGGACATCGGCAGAGCGGCCATGCTGCGCCCATGCGGCGTGACCCTGCCTGTATCATCGAGCGCGGAGAGCGCCTGCAGTGTTGCCTTTGCTGCGGCCAATGCTGAAGCTGGCGGCGGATCAAGCCAGGGCAATCCGGCCGGCTCTGCCGCGCCCCATTGCGCGAGGCTGAGCAGGAGCGGCGCCAGATCGCTAGTCAACATTTCGGGCGGATCGAAAGCTGCGCGCCCCGCATGACCAGCCTCTTCCCATAATCGGTATGCCACCCCCGACCCTTGCCGCGCGGCGCGGCCGGCGCGCTGGGCGGCAGCGGCCTGAGACGCGCGATGCGTGACCAGCCGGGTGACTCCGGCGGCCTTGTCGAACTCCGCGCGGCGCGAAAGGCCAGCATCGACCACCACCGACACCCCGTCGAGCGTCAACGAAGTTTCGGCGATTGCTGTCGCCAACACGATCCGCCGCCGACCCTGCGGATCGCGCTTGATCGCAGCGCGCTGGGCAGCGGGTTCGACTTGGCCGTGGAGTGGCAGAACCAGCGCGCCGGGCAGCTTGTCAGCCAGCCGTTCGCGGACCCGCTCAATCTCTCCGACGCCGGGCAGGAAGGCTAGCAGATCGCCCGACTCCTCGCGCCATGCGGTTAGCACTGCGCTGGCCATCGCGTCCTCGAGCCGCAGCTCTGGCCGCGCGCCCAGCCATTTGACGGTTAGCGGATAGGCCTTGCCCGCGCTTTCAATGACCAGCGCATCGCTGAGCAGTTTCGCAAAGCGGGTCCCATCGATGGTCGCGCTCATCACCACCAGCCGCAAATCAGGTCGCAACACCGCTTGGCTTTCGATGGCCAAGGCCAGCCCCAAATCGCTATCGAGGTGCCGCTCGTGCGCCTCGTCAAACAACACCGCGGAAACGCCAGCCAGCTCAGGATCGTTCAACACGGTCGAAACGAAGATCGCCTCGGTCATCACCAGCACGCGGGTTCTGGCGCTGCGCTTGCTGTCGAGCCGGGTCAGGTAGCCGACGGTTTCGCCTACCGCCCCGCCCAACAATTCAGCCATCCGCTCAGCCGCCGCCCGCGCGGCGACCCGGCGCGGCGACAGCAGGATCACGCTGCCGCTGCACCACGGCTCGGCCAGCAAAGCGGTGGCAACCGAAGTGGTCTTGCCCGCCCCCGGTGGCGCGATCAGCACGGCGCTTTCGCGTGCGCGCAATGCGGCAAGCAGATCGGGCAGCACGGCATGGATCGGAAGTTGGGTCACAGGGGCCTCTTAGAGGCTGGCGCGCTCAGTTGGAAGGCGGCGTCGGCGCGGGCGCTGCTACGGGAGTAACGGCCGGTGACGGCGTCAGCGCGGCATCCATTCCCAGCGCCTCAGCCTCACACTGCGCCGCCGTTACCGGGCCGGTACCGCGGCCGTGCAGCGCCTCAATCTCGGCCTCACGCTTCTTGAAGTAATAGGCGCGTTCGGCGGCATAGGGATCAGCCGAGGCGCGGATGGTTTTCAGCTGGCAGTCAAATTCCACCCGCCGGTTGAGCGAACGGATCGCGCCGTTGGGCAGCGTATAGTAGAGCTTGTTGAACGGCGCGCCGATCCCATAGGGCAGGATCACGCCATCGACCGCCCCGCCGACCAGATCGCGCAATGTGGTCGGTCCCAGAAACGGTACGAAAAAGTATGGCCCCGGCTTCACCCCATAATAGCCCAGCGTGTTGGCGAAACCGTTGTGGCGGTAAGGCAAATAGAACGGCTTGTTCTTGGCCACATCGATCAGCCCGCCGACCCCTATGGTGCTGTTGATCACAAACCGCCCCAGCGTTTTGAGCGCCCGGCCCGGCTTCAATTGCAGCAGATCATTGATGAACACGATCGGCGAACTGATGTTGCGGATGAAATTGCCCAGGCCAATCCGCGCTGGTTTGGGCAGCACCTTTTTGTAGGCCATCGCCAATGGTTCGATCAACGCCCGGTCAACATCCTGTGCCAGTTCAAACGAGACCGTGTTGACCCCCATCATCGGATCGTGTCCGGGCCGCGCGGTAACGACGATGGCCCCGGTCGTATCGGTTTCGGATGGCTGTTCAGGGATGGCGGGAGCGACCGGCGCAGGCGCTTCATCGGTCAGGGTCGGCGCTGGTTGCGTGGGCGCCGGCGCAGGATCGGGCGCAGTGCTTTGCGGCGCCGCAATCGCAGGCGGCAGAGCGGACGGCGCGGCGGCATCGGGCTGCGCCGATAGCATCGCCAGTACCGCAACAACGCCCGTCGAAATGCTCAACTGATCCTCCTGCAACACCGCACGCTAGCGGCGCAGACTGTCAGCCCGCGCCGCTTGCGGCAAGCGTCATGCGTCAAACCTTACCCCATCGGGTACATGATCTCGCGGCTGACCTTGTTGATCGCTTTCATCACTTCGTCCGACAGCACCAGATCGGCCGCAGCGAGAATTTCCGCGACCTGATCCTGGCGGCTGACCCCGACAATGGTCGAGGCGACGAAATCGTGCTGTTTGGACCACGCGACCGCCATGGTCACCGGGCTCATCCCGGCGTCCATCGCAATCGCCATGAACTTCTCGGTCGAGTTCAATGATTTCTCGTTCACAAAGCGCCGTCCCATCGCCGCCTGCCGACCTTCCATCGCCAGATAGCGGCTGAACCGCGCACCATCGGGGGTCGCCCCGCCCTGATACTTACCCGAAAGCACCCCGCCGCCGATCGGCGAATAGGGGATCAGGCTGATCCCTTCCATCCGGCAAACCTGCGCCAGTTCATCTTCGAACCGGCGGTTGTTGAGGCTGAAATTGTTCTGGATCGTCTGATAACGAACCGTACCCAGCTGTTCAGCCGTCTGGACCGACTTCATCAGCCCCCAGCTGGTTTCGTTAGAGCAACCGGTGATCCGGACTTTGCCATCCTGAACCAGCTCGTCGAGCACTTCCATCGTTTCGTCATAGGGCAGTTCGTGATCGGGCCAGTGGGTCTGGTAGAGATCGATGTAATCGGTGCCGAGCTTGGTCAGACTGTTTTCAACTGCCGTCACGATATTGCGCCGATCGAGCGCGGTCATGCCGGAGCGGAGCGGCGATTTGAACCAGACGTGGCTGGGCCCGGAAACCTTGGTGGCGAGGATGATTGCTTCACGCGGTTTGGTCTTCAGCCATTTGCCGACGATTTCCTCGGTCCGGCCAACCCATTTGGCATCGGGCGGGACGGGGTAACCTTCGGCGGTGTCGTAAAAATCGATCCCGGCATCAAAGCATTCGTCCAGAATGCGCAGAGCTTCGGCCTCGTCCGTTTGGCTGCCAAAGGTCATGGTGCCCATGCAGATATCGGAAACGACAATCGCGGATTTGCCAAGGCGGCGGCGTTGCATAAGGCGGAACTCCCGGGTTCAATCTGGTTTTCGATTGCAACCGGGTTGGCGCGGAATTTCGGCAGGGTCAAGCCCCGCGCGCGGCGCATCCTGCTTGGGGGGCAGTTAGGATGCGCCGCACGGTTGGGATGGGCAGGAGACTAGTGCGCCATCACGGGGTATAATGCGGGAGGCGGTTTGGTCGGGCGCTTTACGGCTGCGACCCGCAAGGCCGCCACCCCGCCCCGGTCCATCGCCCGCTGCCAAGAATAGAATTCCTCGAGGCTGAGTCGGTAACGCTTCATCGCCTCTTCAATGGTCA
>VFKS01000386.1 GCA_009885425.1 Novosphingobium sp. | reverse complement strand
GGCCGCCATCGAAAATGTCGATGTAGTTCTCCCAGGCGAAACCTTCATTCTCCAGCATCCGCATCGCAGCTCGGCCCGATACGTGTGGCAGCCCGATCACGTGCCGAGCAGCTTCGGAGAGCATCGCGATGTAGACCGGATGCTTTGGCATCAGATCGGCGATGAACTGGTTGCCGAACTTGGCGTTAAACTCGTCCGCGTCCTGGAAATTCATCCCGAAGAACCGCCCTGCGACCCCGTCCCAGAACGGCGAACCACCGGCCTCGTCGATCACTCCGCGTAGTTCAGCGATGCAGCGATCGGCGAAGCGTTCGCGGTGGGCCTTGATGAACAGATAGCGGCTGCGGGCGATCAGCATGCCCAGCCCGCCGGCCCGTTCGCCGGGGTGAAGGAACAGTCCGCCGACTTCCGAAGCGCCTTCAAGATCGGTTGACAAGTTCAGGATATCGGCCCGAAAAGTCCGGCCCAACTCCTCGCTGTGCTGGGTCAGCGCGCCGATCCGGTAGGAATAGAACGGACCCTTGAGGCCGACCGCAGAGAAAATCTGACACGTCCCGCGCACTTCGCTGGTATCGGTGTTTTCCAGCACGAAGAAGAACAGATCGTCGCCCAGATCGTCCCCAGCGCGGGTAAACCCGGCGTGGCTGCGCTCCAGCTTGGTGGTCAGCGCCTTGCGGTCTGGCGGGAGGTTGGTGAAGCCGCCGCCGGTGCGCTTGGCCATCTCGTAGATGTGCTGAAGATCACCCGGATTGGCGGCGCGGATCACGAAATTCAAAGCGGTGCTCCAATGGCTAGACGGTGCAGAACCAGCGCGGACAGTTTCGCGCGTTCTTCAAGTGAGGGGACGATCATGAACTCGTCCGCCGAATGGATCGCCCCGCCGCGTACGCCCATGGTATCGACCACCGGCACCCCGCAAGCTGCGATATTGTTGCCATCGCAGACCCCGCCCGAAGCGATCCGGGTGATCGGCGCGCCCAGCAGCGCGCTGCATTCCTCGACAATCCCGAACAGCTTTTCGGCGCGGGCATCGAGCACTTTGGGCGGGCGGCTGATTCCGCCGTGGGTGTGGACCGATACGTCATGCTCAGCCTCAACTCGGGCGATCAGCTCAGCCAGTTCGGCGGCGAACAGATCGGCCATGGTCAGCTCGCGCGGGCGGATGTTGAAACGCAGCACGGCGAGGTCGGGCACGACATTGTTGGCGCTGCCGCCGTCGATCTTGGCCGGGTTGACCGACAGTCCGTCGCGGTGGAGCGCTTTCAGCCCCATAGCCAAGGCAGCGGCGGCTACAATTGCGTTGCGGCCATCATCGGGGTTGCGCCCGGCATGGGCCGACTTGCCGCGCACCGTCAGGCTCCAGTTGCCGCTGCCGGCGCGGGCGCCTGCCAGAGTGCCATCGGGCAGAGCAGAGGGTTCGTAAGTAAGCGCGGCGGCCTTACCCCGGGCCAGCGCGGCGATCAGCG
>VFKS01000189.1 GCA_009885425.1 Novosphingobium sp. | reverse complement strand
CGCCGCCATCGGCACGAATGCCAGCCCGATGAACATCGCGGGCGCAATCACCGCGCCCCAGTAGAAGTTATCGGGCCGTCCCGCGATCATGAAGGCGAGGCCGTAGCCGAGGTAGAGCAGCGTCGCGAAGGCGCCGGCCGGGCTTTTCCAGCCAGCCCAGCCCAGCACCATCAGCACCACCAGCGGCCCGGCGATAAAGTGCGGCAACAGGCGCAGGTTACTCGACAGCACCACGGTCGACAGCCAGCCTGACAGCCCGCGCAGTTCCAGCCAGGCCGGGCCCATCACGTCGCTGGGCAGCACGTGCTGCGCAACCTGCCCCAGATGCCATGACAGGTAAGCGAAGAACGCCAGCACCAGCCCGCTCCACGCCGCACCTTCTTTCCAGTCGCGCCGCCAGAAGGCCATTGCTGCCATCAGCAGCACGAACGGCAGCGCATGTTCGCGGATCGCCAGCGCCAGTGCTGCCACCAGCAGCGCGCCGAGCCATTTTTTGCCCGGCCGGTGCAGGCCCATCGCCAAAGCCAGCAGCATCCCGGCCCACAATTCGTGCAGTACGAAATAATATCGGTTGAGCCCCAGCGAGGCGCCGAAGAACATCAAGGCAATGGCGAAGCGCCGCTCGCGCCCGCCCAACCCTTCGTCGCCGAGCCGGTGCCACCAGGCCCACAACGTCGCCAGCAACAACGCGATCGCGGCGATTAGCAGCCCCGGCACCAGCACTTCGGCGCCCTTGCCAGTATCGCCCAGCGCCGAGGCGGCATAGGCCAGCGTCGGCAGCCGCACCGCGACACCCGGGCGCAGCGGGTAATGGGCCTTGCGGTGCTCTTCGGCGGCCACGGCGTAATAGTTCTCGCCCTTGCCGGTCCGTTCGATCACCCGGTCATAGAGCGCCAGATCATCGTCGCGCGGGCGTTCGGCTGCCTTGTTGACTTTGCCCGCGACCACTTCGGTGAACCCGGCGACCTCGGTTTCCTGCTTGCCTGCCTTGATCGGCACCAGCGCCGATGCGATCAGCATCAAGGCCACGGCAAATAGCAACAGCCGCGCCGGAAGCCGCGCCCAACCAGCGAACCGATCCCCGGCAAATGTCTGGCTCTGATCCATGCGGCCCCCTGTGGCTGACGCGGCCTTGTGCAAGAGCGCGCGAATCCACGCAAGGCAACACTAAAGGACAGGGTTATGCGCGTTAGCTTGCGATTCAGTCCCTGCGCCCTACATAGGTCTGCGAAAGGACTTTGCGCGCATGAACAACAACGAGGAACAGCCCACCGGCTCCCCGTGGATGAAGAACCTGATGATCTGGGGCGGGGTATTCCTGGCCCTGCTGGTCATGGTTTCGCTATTCGACAGCAAGGGTGCGGTTCCAGGTGAACCGGTTGGCTATTCAGAATTCCGCGCGCAGATCGCTGAAGGCAAGGTCAAATCTGTCGTCATCTCGGACACCAAGATTCTGGGAGTGTTCAAGGATGGCGATAAGCCGTTCACCACGGTGCCGATTCCCAACGATACCAGCCTGCCCACCCTGCTGCAGGAAAATGGGGTCCAGTATGATGGCAAGCCGCAGGAAGAAACCAACCTGCTGGTCGCGATCCTGATCCAGACCCTGCCGTTCCTGCTGCTGATAGGGCTGATGATTTTTGCCATGCGCCAGTTCCAGAAGGGCGGCGGCGCTGGCGGAGCGATGGGCTTTGGCAAGAGCAAGGCCAAGATGCTGACCGAAAAGCAGGGCCGCGTCACTTTTCAGGATGTTGCCGGGATCGACGAAGCGCGTGAGGAACTGGAAGAAATCGTCGAGTTCCTGAAGGACCCGCACCGTTTTTCCAAGCTGGGCGGGCAGATCCCCAAGGGCGCGCTGCTGGTCGGCCCGCCGGGCACCGGCAAGACCTTGCTGGCCCGCGCAATCGCCGGTGAAGCGGGTGTGCCATTCTTCACCATTTCGGGTTCGGACTTTGTCGAAATGTTCGTCGGTGTCGGCGCCAGCCGGGTCCGCGATATGTTCGAACAGGCCAAAAAGAACGCGCCGTGCATCGTCTTCATCGACGAAATCGATGCGGTCGGCCGCCATCGCGGGTCGGGGCTGGGCAACAGCAATGATGAGCGCGAACAGACACTCAACCAGTTGCTGGTCGAAATGGACGGGTTTGAAGCCAACGAAGGCATCATCATTATCGCCGCGACCAACCGCCCGGACGTGCTCGATCCGGCGCTGCTGCGCCCGGGCCGGTTTGACCGGCAGGTGATCGTTTCAGTTCCCGACATCGAAGGGCGCGAGAAGATTCTGGCGGTGCACATGAAGAAGGTTCCGCTGGCCCCCGACGTCAACCCGCGGGTAATCGCGCGCGGCACGCCAGGCTTTTCCGGCGCGGACCTGGCCAATCTGGTCAACGAGGCAGCGCTGCTGGCCGCGCGCCGCAAAAAGCGGCTGGTGGCGATGAAGGAATTCGAAGACGCCAAGGACAAGGTCATGATGGGGGCCGAACGCCGCTCCATGGTGATGACCGAGGACGAGAAGAAAATGACCGCCTATCACGAGGCTGGCCATGCGCTGGTTTCGGTCAACGAATCGGCCTCTGACCCGATCCACAAGGCCACGATTATCCCGCGCGGCGGCGCGCTGGGGATGGTGGTCCGCCTGCCGGAACGCGATAGCTATTCGTTCCACCGCGAACAGATGCACGCGCATCTTTCGGTCGGAATGGGCGGCCGGGTGGCCGAGGAACTGATCTTTGGCCATGACAAGGTTTCATCGGGTGCCTCATCGGACATCCAGCAGGCCACTTCGCTGGCCCGCAAGATGGTCACCCGTTGGGGCATGTCGGAAAAGCTTGGGCCGCTGCAGTACGAGGAAGCGCAGGAAAGCTACCTCGGCTACGGCGGGTCGCAGCGGACAATGCAGTCAGCTGAAACCAATCAGCTGATCGATGCCGAAATCCGCGCGCTGGTAGAAGGCGGGCACAAACGCGCAACGATGATCCTGAAGAAGCACATCAAGCAGCTGCATCTGCTGGCGCAGGCGCTGCTCGAATACGAAACCCTGACCGGTGACGAGATTAACGAGCTGCTCAAGACCGGCAAGATTGAGCGGCCGGGCGAGCCCACCGGGACATCGGCACTGCCGCCGGTCAAAGGCTCGGCCGTGCCCAAGGCCGGCCGGCGCTTTGCGGGAGCGGAAGCGCAGGGGGCGTAATCGCCGGCTAGCTGGTGCTTGCCACGAGCGCCAGCAGCACGGTGCCCCACAGCACCAAGACCAGTGAGGCGAACAACAGCAACAGCGGCAGCCGCAGCAATGCGCCCCGCCGCGACAGGCCGTAGGCTCCGCGCAACTGGCGGTAGAGGTGGAACGGCGCATAGAGTATGACCGGACCCATCAGCCAACCCAGTGAGGCGTTCGCGGAGCCAAGCGTCGCGAGCGATAGCAGCACCAACATGAAGCACAGCGAGTAGGTGACGAACACCGTGTGATCGTAGAGGTGAAAGCGGCGGTTGAACGGGAACAACAGCCACAGGAACGGCACCGACAGCGGTATCAGAAGCCAGCTATATTTGTAGGCATTGGCTTGCAGTTTGAACAGCGCAAGGTCCGGGTTCTCTTTAACATGCTGCCAGATAGCGTTGATGCGATCGACCCAGGCCTGATCTCCGGCGCCATCGGCTTTGGCGATCGCATCGGGAAGCTCCGTATCCTTGCCGGCGCTGATCCCTTGCAGGGCCGCCTGCGCGCCGGCCAGCTGGCCTTCCAACCCCGGCGGCACATCACCGCGCCGCTCGGCCTCGGCCAATTGCTTCTCAAGCGCTGCGACATTGGCCTTGGCCTGACGTTCGGCTTGTTCCGCCCCGGCGCTGATGGCGGCCTTATCGAACTTGATTGCGTTGCCGCCGGTCGCATTGAACACTGCAAAGGTCAGGAACACCACGAACAGAAACAGCGCGATCGGGCTGACATAGCTGGCCCGGCGGCCCTCGATATATTCGCGAGTCAGCTGACCCGGTTTCCACGCCAACATCGGCAGAGTGCGCCAGATCTTCCCCTCGAAATGGAACACCCCGTGGAGCAGATCGTGGAAGAACGCGGAAATCGTGCGGTGAACATGCGCGGCTTGGCCGCAGGCATGGCAATGACTGCCAATCAGCACGGTGCCGCAATTGAGGCAGGCTGCCTCATGACTGTGGCCATTATCCGCGCCTTCGCCGTGGCTGGGCTCGACCGCCCGCGCGGCCAGCGCGCCCGCCGCAATATCGCCGATAAACTCGCCCTCGCCGCTCATACTTTGAAGCCCCTTCCAAGCGGTTCATGCTCTTGCAAGCTTGATCCGGTCAAGCCATGTCGCTTCTAATCAAACCGGAGACCCTGATGAAGCGCCTGATCCTTGCCCTCGCCGCCAGCCTGACCCTCGCCACTCCACTAATGGCCGCGCCCGGTGACATGAATGTGGCAACCTTCCTCGGCAAGGCCGATGCCCTGAAAGCCAAAGGCGCGGCGGCGCTGTTTTCGTCCGACATCAAGGTGCTGCGGACCGAGGGCCAGGCCGCCGGCGAAGCCTATCGCGTGCGACTGAACGCCGAACGCGCGGCCGGCAAACCATCAAGCTGCCCGCCCAAGGGCACCAAGGTCAATTCCGATAAGCTGCTGGCGTTCTTGCGGACCTACCCCGAAAACGTCCGCCCCCGCGTTTCGATGAAACAGGCGATGGCGGACTACTTCATCCGCAACTACCCCTGCCGCTAAGCTGAAAACCAAAAGGGCCCGCTTCCACTGGGGAAACGGGCCCTTTTGCTAGGCAGTGATCCGAGGGGCAATTACCCTTCGTAGTCGCCACCGATCGAGGTGTTGCGCACTGGCGCCGCTGCGGTGATCCGCAAGGCTTCGGCCGACTGGCTGAGCGAGCCGACATCATCGACTTCGTCAT
>VFKS01000509.1 GCA_009885425.1 Novosphingobium sp. | reverse complement strand
TCCATCTGACCGTGCTGGTCTGGATGTCGGAAGAACTCGGCAACCAGGCCTGGGTCGCGGCGGCGGCGGTGGTCAGCGCAATGGCGCTGTCATGGTTCTTCTCAAAGGTGGTTTCGTTTGCGAGCAAGCCGACGGTGGCGAAGGGCTAGCCTGCGAAGAATTCCCTTCCTCGTCGAAGGGGCGTTTCAAAACAGAAAACGCCGCGTCAACCTTTCGGTTAGCGCGGCGTGTTCTGTTGGCCGGACCGCGAGGCGAGCGGCTGGCATTCGCGTCCGTCTTTAGTTGACCGCGTCCTTAAGGCCCTTGCCGGCCTTGAACTTCGGCTGCGACGAAGCCTTGATGGTCATCGGTTCGCCGGTGCGCGGGTTGCGGCCGGTCGAAGCCTTGCGCTTGGCAACCGAGAAAGTGCCGAAGCCGACGAGGCGAACTTCATCGCCCTTCTTCAGGGCGCCGGTGATTGCGTCAAATACGCCTTCAACAGCCTTGGTGGCATCGCTCTTGGTGAGGCCGCTGGCGTCGGCGACTGCGCTGATCAGGTCGTTCTTGTTCATGTCGAGTACCCCCTACCTTTCTATTGGTCTTTGAAAACGTGAATCGCCTCTAAAAACTGGCCGGAATTGAGCGACTTTTACGGGGTCTGTCAAAGCATATCCGAAGCAAAACGTGCCGATTATCCACGATTTTCAGCCGTTTTGGCTGAATTTGGGACAAGCCGTGCCTCACTGCCCCCGATGCCGCATTGCAGCATCGGTTTGCGGGCTCCGATTCGCTGCACTGCAGCACTGGCTCAATGGGCAGTGGTGGGGCCTGCAACCGGCACCTGCGCAGCCGTCCCCGGCTGGCTGGCAAGATCATCGGCCTCGCTCCATTCGATTGCTTCGAGCGGATGGATCAGCGCCTTGGCCAAGACCTCATCAACGTGCGCGACTGGAATGATTTCCAGCCCGGCCTTCACGTTATCGGGAATTTCGGCCAGATCCTTGACGTTCTCTTCGGGGATCAGAACGGTCTTGATTCCGCCGCGCAGGGCAGCCAGCAGCTTTTCCTTGAGGCCGCCAATCGCCAGCACCCGCCCGCGCAGGGTAACCTCGCCAGTCATGGCCAGATCCTTGCGCACCGGAATTCCGGTCAAGGTCGATACCATCGCGGTGACCATGCCTACGCCCGCGCTGGGGCCATCCTTGGGGACCGCTCCTTCGGGCAAGTGGACGTGGATGTCCTTGCGGTTGAATATGCTAGGACTGATGCCATAGGCTGGCGCGCGAGCCTTTACGAAGCTGAAGGCCATCTGCACGCCTTCGCTCATCACTTCGCCCAGCTTGCCGGTGGTCTTGACCATGCCTTTACCGGGCACGGTGACGCTTTCGATCGTCAGCAGTTCGCCGCCGACCGAAGTCCAGGCGAGGCCCGTTACCGCGCCAACCTGATGCTCTTCCTCGGCCACGCCAAAGCGGTATTTGCGCACCCC
>VFKS01000047.1 GCA_009885425.1 Novosphingobium sp. | reverse complement strand
CGTCCATCGCGAAGTGGACCCCGGCTTCGTCCATCGCATTGCGGATGCACAGCACTTCGGGGCTCTTCTCCGCGCTGGGCGTGGCCCATTCGCGGTTGAGGTTCACCCCGGCATAGTTGGTCCGCAAGTGGCCCCGGCACGAGCCGTCCGGGTTGCAGTTGGGGACGATGTGGAATCGGCACAATGCGCGCAATTTCCGCCCGACCGGATCGGCCGGATCGGTCAGGCAATCCAGCGCGCCCTCCATCCACCATTCAGCCATCGATTCGCCGGGATGCTGGCGGGCATAGAGCCAGACCTGCTTTTCGCCCTCGCCCAGTTCCAAGCAATCAATCGGCTGGCCTTCGATTGAATGGCCCAGCACGCGGTGGCTTACCCCGTCGCACAGCGCTGCGCCGCTCACGAGATCGTGGTGCCGCTCCATCGAATAGGGTGCGAAATAGGCGAACCATGCGAGATTGGCCTCGGGCACATAACGGATCGTCAAGGTGCCGCCGTCTTCGCCCTTGTCATAGGAGCTGTCAGCCCGGCCCCAGAACTCCCGGTCCTCGCTCACTGCGGCATTGTAGCCCGGCCAGCCGCCAGGATAGGCCGAGCCGCCAAGGCCCGTGATCTTCAGCGTCAGTTCCCGCCCGGCGCAACCCGCCACCCGAAAATGGAACCACTGGTAAAAGTCGGACTGCTTGTCTTTGCGGATCGCCAGCCGCGCGGTGGCGGCGTCGATGCTGAGCACTTCGATATTGCCGCTATCGAAAGCGGCGTCGATCTGGATCGGGTTCATTTGACCTCGTTCATTTAACTTCGATGGTTTCGCCCGACTGGCCGGGGAAGTTCAGGAACAGGGCTTCGCTCATCTTCGGGGCGCCGAGCGCGGTTCCGGCAAGTGGTGAGGCGGTGGTGACGACAAAGCTGGCGCGCCCTTCCCACAGGACCGTGCCGCTGGCCCGGTCCTTGATCGATACCGCCAGCTCGGTCGCGACCTGCTCCTTGGGCCCCGGCGAGAGGTTGAGGCCAATCCCCAATCCGACGCCCGACCCATAAGTGCCGGTCGATCCGCCCACCCCGACACTGACCGGGCCCGAACCGCCGCTCGGTTGAATGGTGGTGCGGGTCACCTTCAAATGGGCGATCTGCGCCCCGGCGCCGGGGCTGGCGGCGGTATAGCCCAACCCTTCCAACTGGCGCATAACCGCTGCGCGATAGGTTTGCCATTCGATCGAATTGCCATCACTGCCAGCGGCGGGTTCGACCGAGATCGTGCCTTTGCCCAACGGCGAAATGTCCGCCACATGGAACCGGGTTACCTGCACCGGCCCGATTGGGGTGACGCAGCCCGACAGGGCGATCAAGCCCAAAGCCAGCGCTGCAAAACGGTTCCTCGCCATCGGTTGCATCCTTTCGCGGTGATCACTCCGCCGGGTTGTGAATCCGATTGTCCGGCGATGCAAGCCCGTTACCGGCGTTCGCGGGCTTCGCCGGTGCGGCCGGGAAAGCCATCGAACAGCGCGCCGGCCAGCCGGGCGGCAATCGCATCGTCATTCCAGCGCTCGTCACCGTCGCGGGTATAGATCGCTGCGCGCCCTTCCCACAGCACTTCGCCGCTGGACCGGTCACGAATCCGGGTTTCCAGCCGGGTTTCGACCAGCGCTTTCTTCGGCTTGGTTCCGTCGATCTGCACCGCCATGCCCAGCATGGAGCCGCGGTTGGAAACGCCCATAGTCATTTGCCCACTGACCGGATCGCGTTTGCCTTCGGCTGGCTGGGCCTCGCTGCGGACGATCCGCACTTCGGCGATCTGATCGGATGGTGCCGCGTCTCCGGGCAATGCCTGATAACCCGCACCGATCAGCTGGGTTTCGACGGCGGCTTGAAAGGTCGCGTTGAGCCGGGGATCGGCCGCAGCATCTTGCCCAGGCATCTGGATCACCACGATCCCGCCTTTGACCAGCGCGGCGGGATCAATCCCATCGGCCCGGAACCGCGCGACCTCGACCATGCCTTCGAGCGAAGGCGCGGAGCGATTGCTGCGCGCCGCCCAGCCCGAATCGCGCTCCCGGCCTGACCCGCCCCACGGCCCCGGCTGCGCCATCAAGGTGGTCCCGGTCAGCGCCAGCGCGGCAACAGCGGCGGTGGTCAGAAGCTTGGGAGAGAGACTGTGCATGGAACCTGGTCCTTCGCCGGAGCATGAACGCTGCCCCGCATCCTTTCTCTTCTGCCTGCAACCTTGCCCAGTGATGAACGCTGGTGTTCCAGCACCGTCATTAACCACTTGATTGCGCAAAGCTGCTAGCCGATGGCCGCATCATGACCCAGAAATGCCCTGTCCTCGTTACCGGCGGTGCCGGCTATATCGGCAGCCACGCCGTGCTCGCCCTGACCGATGCCGGTTGGCCGGTGACAGTCATCGACAATCTGGTCACCGGCTTTCGCTGGGCGGTGCCCGAAGCGGTGCCATTTTACGAGGGCGATATCGAGGACGCCGGTCTGCTCGCCCGAATCATTGCCGAACAGAACATCGGCGCAGTGATGCATTTCGCCGGATCAGTGGTGGTGCCGGAATCAGTATCCGATCCGCTCAAGTACTATCACAACAACACCGCCAAGACCCGCAGCCTGATCGCCAGTGCGGTTAGCGGCGGCGTAGCGCACTTCATCTTCAGCTCGACCGCGGCGACCTATGGCATTCCCGATGTCTCGCCGGTGACCGAGGATACGCCGCAGCGCCCGATTAATCCCTATGGCATGTCCAAGCTGATGAGCGAGCACATGCTGCGCGACACCGCCGCCGCCCATCCGCTCAATTTCTGTGCCTTGCGCTATTTCAACGTAGCAGGCGCCGATCCGCGTGCGCGGACTGGACAATCGACCGCAGGCGCGACCCATCTGATCAAAGTTGCAGTCGAAGCGGCACTGGGCAAACGGGCCAAGGTCGACGTGTTCGGGACCGATTTTGACACCCCCGATGGCACCGGGGTGCGCGACTATATCCATGTCAGCGACTTGGCGGCGGCTCATGTCTTGGCGCTTGCCGCGCTGATCGAACAGCCGGATTGCTCGCTGACGATGAACTGCGGCTATGGCCGGGGCTATTCGGTGCTCGAAGTGCTCGATGCGGTCGACCGCGTGACCAACCAGAAGATCGTCCGCGTGCTCGGCCCGCGCCGGGCTGGCGATCCCGATTCGCTGATTTCGGACAATCAGCGGATCAAGGCGACCCTGCCGTGGGTGCCGCAATACGCCGATCTCGACCTGATCGTGACCCACGCGCTGCAATGGGAGCGGAAACTCTCTGAACAGCCGCCTAACGGTTGACTTCGCGCCGAGTCACCCGTAACGGCCCGACTTCAATTTTCAGCGGCAAGAAGCCGCCCCCGAGGAAACTATGAAGATTCGCAACAGCCTCAAGTCGCTCAAGGGCCGCCACCGGGACAACCGGGTGATTCGCCGCCGTGGCCGCACCTATGTGATCAACAAGACCAACCGCCGCTTCAAGGCGCGCCAGGGCTAAGCTCTGCGCAGGCTGGGCCAATCGGCCTTGCACTGGTATTCTGACGGCCCGCCTTCCACTCGGAATGCGGGCCGAAAGTGTTTTAATTGCAGGAGTTTGCTGGAATGTCCGGACCAATTGAAGCGGTTGTGTTCGATGTCGGTAAAGTGCTGGTCCAGTGGGAACGCGACCTGCCGTTCCGCAGTCTGATTCCCGATCCGGCCGAGCGGGCCTGGTTCATGGACACCGTCATCCCAATCGAGTGGCACGCCGAACACGACGCCGGGCGCGATGCCGAGGAGATGATCGCGGAGCGCAGCGCCGACTTCCCCGATCATGCCCATCTGATTCGGGCGTGGCTAGACCGGTTCAACGATACCGTGCCCGGCCCGGTGCCCGGCTCGGTCGAACTGGTCGAAGCTCTCGATGCCGCAGGTGTGCCGCTCTATGCGATCACCAATTTCGGGGCCGATACCTGGGCCGGATTTGCGCCGACCTTTCCGTTGTTCGAACGGTTCCGCGATATCGTTGTCTCGGGCGTGGAGAAGCTGGCCAAGCCCGACCCTGCGATCTACGCGCTGGCCGAGGCCCGGTTCGGCTTGCCAGCGGGCGCGATGCTGTTCGTTGATGATAGCCTGCCCAACGTCGAGAGTGCCCGCGCGCGCGGTTGGCACGGGCATCACTTCGTGGACGCCGAAGGATTGCGCGCCGATCTGCTGGAGCGCGGGCTACTGGGTTGAACCCAAAAAAGGACCCCCGTCCTTGCGGACGAGGGCCATTTGGGGGGGGCTATTTAGGGGTGCCTGATAGTGCGCCTCAGGCGGCAGCGTTGCAGCTCTGAACATCGTCAGCGCTGAGTTCGCCCTTGGGGGTGGCGAAAGTGGTGACCGCGCCGAAAGCCTTGACGACCTTGGTGCAGGTGTTGAGCGGCCGGGCGCCATCGACGGCGCCGGTGCAGGTGTCGCCTGCGCAGTTCCACAGCACGCCGTTGACGACCTTCCTGGCCGGGGCTTCCAGCGCGGTAGTCAGCTTGGCGGTGTAGCGCTGGCTGGCGGCCTGTGCGGGGGAAACGGTGGCGGAAAAGCTGGCGACAGTGCCGAACAGCGCCAGACCGGCGAGAACGAGGTTGCGCGAAAGGCTACGGTTGGTTGCAGTCATCATGATCTAATCCCTTGTCTTGCTGTTGCCCGCAGCGATCGAAGGGTCCTGGGAGGGGAGACTCGATTTGCGTTGCGAATCACTACCTATTACGATAAGTATTAAGTTGCAACTGAAAACTGTGCACTGCGGCAAAGATTTTTTTGTCGGTAGTGAAGCCAGTTTGGGTTAGACCGCGCTCGGGATAAGGGATGTGACGATGGGTAAGCTGCACGAACCGCTCAATGATATGCAGAACTGCGGGCTTCCGGCTGCGCTGGAAGTGATGGGGGAACGCTGGTCGTTCATGATCCTGCGCGCGGCCTTCAACGGAATGCATCATTTTGAGGAGTTCCTCGGCGCGCTCGGCATTGCCCGCAATATCCTCTCGAACCGCCTGGCCCGGCTGGTCGAACACGGCATCATGAAGCGCGAACCACTGCCCGATGATCGCCGCAAGATCGAATACCGCCTGACCGCCAAGGGCCTCGACCTGCTCCCCGCGATGCT
>VFKS01000211.1 GCA_009885425.1 Novosphingobium sp. | reverse complement strand
TCAAAGGCAGCCACACCGCGATGAAAAGCGGGATGATGGCCGCTGAGGCTGCGGCAGAGGCAATCTTGAGCCAGCGCAAGAACGATGAACTGGCGGCTTACCCTGCCGCTTATGAGGCGAGCTGGGTTTACAAGGAACTGCGGATGGTCCGCAATTTCGAACCGCTGGTCTCGAAATTCGGCGGCACGCTCGGCACCCTGCTGGCGGGCGCCAACCTGTGGCTCGAATCGCTTGGGCTCCGGATGCCGTTCACGATGAAGCACACCCGCGATTGCGATAAGACCGGGCGGGCCGATCTGTATCAGCCGATCAGCTATCCCAAACCCGATGGCGTGCTCAGCTTTGACCGGCTCTCGTCAGTGGCAGTGTCGTTCACCAATCACGCGGAGGACCAGCCAGTTCACCTGGTGCTGACTGATCCGTCGATCCCGGTCGACATCAACCTCGCCCGGTTTGCCGGGCCAGAGGCGCGCTATTGCCCGGCTGGGGTCTATGAATTTCTCGGCGTCGAAGACGGCAATCCGCGCCTGCAAATCAACGCCCAGAACTGCGTCCACTGCAAAACCTGCGACATCAAGGATGTGACCCAGAACATCACCTGGGTAACGCCCGAAGGCGGCGGCGGGCCTAACTATCCGAATATGTAATGCAAAGGGCTGCCGTGAATGCCACGTAACGTTCATCGGGCGGGTGGCATTACCGGGCAATGCAAAAGTTCACGTTTCTTCTCGCGCTCGCTTCGGTGACACTTGCGACCCCTGCCGCGGCTACGGGCGGCTTGAACTGCAGAACCTCCGGCGCGCGACCGATCGAAGTGGCGGTAGGCTTCTCCCACGGTTTCGGAGCATCACTTATTTTGTCCCGGCTCTTGGACAATGGCAACGATGTGAAGGTCAGCGCAACGCAATGGTGGCTGGATTCTTCCGAAGTCCGACTTGTACTAATCTCACCCGACGCAGACCGTCAGGAGCTGGTATTACGTGCTACCCGCAAGGGCGCGTTCTATGACGGTTCGGTGTGGCGAAACGGACGCAAGCGCTGGGTGCGTTGCCGCGAAGTTTGAGCGGAATGTCGAGGTTTGCATGAAACGTGTTCAGCGACTGGCGGAAATGCGGAGCGTGCCCCCCAACCATCCTGCGGATGGTCCCCCTCCCCGTGTCGGGGAGGAATTATGAAGGAAACCGCTTACGCCAAGATCAACCTTGCGCTGCATGTTCGGCGGCGGCGGGATGATGGATATCATGAGCTGGAGACGCTGTTTGCCTTCGTCGATGCCGGCGACCAGCTGAGCGTCACCCCGGCGGCGCGGGACGAGCTGCGCACCATCGGCGAATTTGTCGGAGCGCTGTCTGATCCGTTTGACAATATCGTGATGAAGGCGCTGTCCGCGTTGCCCCGGCCAAGGGGCTGGGCGGTGACGCTGGAAAAGAACCTACCGGTCGCCGCTGGCCTTGGCGGCGGCTCAGCCGATGCCGGGGCGCTGTTTCGGCTGGTTGAGCGCGAACAGGGCTTGCCCGATGACTGGCAGGCGCGGGCTGCCAAGCTCGGCGCCGATGTTCCGGCTTGTGTTCGTTCTGAGGCTTGCGTGGGGCGCGGAACCGGGGCTGAGCTTGAGCCGGTGGTGAACGACCTGACCGGAACGCCGGTGCTGCTGGTCAATCCGCGCATTCCGCTCAGCACCAGCCCGGTGTTCAAGCATTGGGACGGGGTAGATCGCGGGCCCTTGCCGCAGGGTGATCTGCGAACCATCGCGCTCGAGGGGCGCAACGATCTGGAAGCTCCGGCGCTCGCGCTCTGTCCGGCGATTGGCGATGTTCTCGCAGCATTGCGCGAGTCCGCGCCTTGGCTAGCGCGGATGTCAGGCTCAGGCGCGACCTGCTTTGCGCTTTACGAAAACGCTGCGCAGCGCGACGCCGCAAAAGCAGCTATGCCGAGCGAATGGTGGACCATGGCGGGGGCGCTGCGGTGAGCCCCCACGAAGCCTACCGACTGATCGGCACGCCCCGGTTTGGCGGTATCCTGGTCGTCTCCGACCATGCCTCGAACCGCGTGCCCGATGACATCGATCTTGGCATCGACCCGGCCCTGCTGACCCAGCACATCGCGGTCGATCTGGGCGTGGCTGAAGTCGGCGCGCTGATGGCGCAGCGGCCCGGGACCGCTGCGTTTCAGGGCAATATCAGCCGACTGGTCTGTGATCTCAACCGCGATCCGCACGCCCCCGCGGTGATCCCGATTGCCAGCGACGGCCACGCGATCCCCGGCAATGCGATCAATCACGAGGCGCACCTCGCCCGGCTCGCGCGGTTCCACGAACCCTATCAGACCGCGCTAGGCCAACTGCTCGACAGCGCCCCGCCTGCGCTGATTGTCTCGCTCCACAGCTTCACCGCGCAGCTCGCCAGCAACGACGAACCGCGTCCGTGGCAGGTCGGTGTGCTCTATAACGAGGACGACCGCGCCGCGCGGCTCGCGATCCCGCTGCTGGAGGCGGACGGCTTGGTAGTGGGCGATCAGCTGCCCTATTCAGGCAAGCTACTCAACTACACCATGGACCGCCACGCCGAGGCTGATGGGCGGCCCTATCTCGGCATCGAAGTGCGGCAGGATCAGATCGGCGAGGCGCAGGGCCAGACAGTGTGGGCGGAACTGCTCTCCCGATTGTGCAACAGGGTTGCGCTATCGTTCTCCTGAAGGCAGGGCTTATTGCGGAAACTCCAGTTGCAAGGACAGAAAATGACTTCCCGTTTCGACAAGAGCCGCCTGCCCAGCCGTCACGTTTCGGTCGGGCCGGAACGGGCGCCCCAGCGCAGCTATTACTATGCGATGGGAATGACCGAGGAAGAGATTGCCCAGCCATTTGTGGCGGTGGTTTCGGCCGGGAACGATTCGGCTCCCTGCAACACCGCGCTCGATTTTCAGGCCAACATCTGCCGCGATGGTGTGATCGCTGGCGGCGGCACGCCTCGCCGGTTCAACACGATAACGGTGACCGATGGCATCGCTATGGGCCATCAAGGCATGCGCAGCTCGTTGGTCAGCCGTGAAGTGATCGCCGATTCGATCGAGCTTTCGGTGCGCGGGCATTGCTATGATGCGATTGTCGGCTTCGCCGGTTGTGACAAGAGCCTGCCCGGCATGATGATGGCGATGTTGCGGCTCAATGTCCCGTCGATCTTCGTCTTTGGCGGATCGATCTTACCGGGGCGCTATCAGGATCGCGACCTGACCGTGCAGGACGTGTTCGAAGTTGTTGGGCGTTATTCGGCGGGTGCCTGTCCGCTCAGCGAGCTGACCGCGATCGAAAAGGCCGCTTGCCCCGGCCATGGGGCCTGCGGCGGGCAATACACCGCCAATACCATGGCCTGCGTGGGTGAGGCGATCGGACTGTCGCTGCCCAACAGCAACATGGCCCCGGCGCCCTACAAATCCCGCGAAGAGGTAGCGATTGCAGCGGGCCAGCAGGTGATGAAGCTGCTTGAGCTGAACCTGCGCCCGCGTGACATATGCACTCGCGCCGCGTTTGAGAATGCCGCGCGGGTGGTCGCCGCGACCGGCGGATCGACCAACGGCGCCTTGCATTTGCCGGCCATGGCCAACGAATGCGGAATCGAATTCGATCTGTTTGACGTGGCCGAGATTTTCAAGTCGACCCCCTACATCGCAGACCTGAAGCCCGGCGGCAAATATGTTGCCAAGGACATGTATGAGGCCGGCGGGGTCTATATGGTGATGAAGACCCTGCTCGATGGCGGGTTCCTCAACCCCGAACCGATGACGGTTTCCGGCAAGACCTTGGGCGAAAACATCGACGAGATCGTCTGGAAGCCGGACCAGAAAGTGATCTACGACGTAAAGACACCAATCACGCCGACCGGCGGGGTTGTCGGCCTGCGCGGCTCACTCGCGCCGGATGGCGCGATTGTGAAGGTCGCCGGGCTTGAAACGCTCAAATTCACCGGCCCGGCGCGGGTGTTCGAATGCGAGGAGGATGCATTTGCCTGCGTCCAGGCGCAGCAATATAGGGCGGGTGACGTGCTGGTGATCCGCAACGAAGGGCCCAAAGGCGGCCCTGGCATGCGCGAAATGCTGGCAACGACCGCAGCGATCTATGGCCAGGACATGGGGGGCAAAGTGGCCCTGATCACTGACGGGCGATTTTCCGGCGCGACCCGCGGATTCTGTGTCGGCCATGTTGGCCCTGAAGCGGCCGACGGCGGGCCGATTGCGCTGGTGCAAGACGGCGACATTATCGTGATTGACGCAGAAGCCGGTACGATCGAAATCGAAGTTGATGCTGCAACCCTGGCTGAGCGACGCAAGGATTGGCAACCGCGCGGGCACGATTACAACTCCGGTGCGCTGTGGCGCTATGCCCGGAATGTCGGTCCGGCCTGGCAAGGCGCGGTGACCCATCCCGGAGCAAAGGCGGAAACCCATGTCTACGCGGATATCTAGCCTGGTCCTGGTAGCGGCACTTACCGCCTGTTCGCAGGATTATGCCCCGCCAGCCGAAGCCAAGGATGAGCCGGTGTTCTGCGCGCTCGCGGGATCGCAGCAGTTCAAGGACCAGTGCCGGGCCGAACGGACCACCGTCGATGG
>VFKS01000461.1 GCA_009885425.1 Novosphingobium sp. | reverse complement strand
GTGCGGGTTTCGGCATGGGTGCCATCCACCGTGGCGTTGAGCAACCACTTGCCAATCTGTCTGTTGTAACCCGTCCCCGCCGCGACCGAGGTCGTCCGCGTCCGCCGCTCCAGCGGATCGACCGGCGCAGCCGGCAGCACTGTGTTCAGCCCCGAAAAGCTGAGGCTGTCCGCGCGGTTGGCTTCGGCGCTGATTGTCAGCGCGCCTTTGGTGCCGTCCTTGCCAAAACCCTTGGTCCAGGCCGAATTGAGCCCGAAGCTGCGCGAATCCCCGATCAGCGTCCGGAATGCAGCGGGATCGGGATCGGTCGGCACCGACGGGATGCTGCTCGCCGCCTGAACCACATCGCGCTCGTTTTCGAACAGCGGGCTGGTATCGTTGGTGGTTCCGGTGACCGTAAAGCGGTTGAGCTTCTTGATCTTGAGCAGGGTCGCCTCGCCCCGCCAGGCGTTGAAACCCCCGGCGGTCGGCAGGCTGTATGATCCTTCGAGCGCGCGGCTCGAATAATTGTCCTTCAGGATCAGGTTCACCACGCGGGTGTTGGGCGGACTGCCAAACCGCAGCGCCACTTCCTCAGGCAGGATCTCAACCCGCTTGATCGCTTCGGGCGGATAGTTGCGCAGTTCGCGGAAATTGGTCACGCGTTGGCCGTTGACCAGAATCAGCGGCATCCCGCCCTCGCCACGGCCACGGCCAGAGCTGGTCTGCGGGCTGACCCGGGCAATCAATTCGCCCACCGAAGTCGCGCCCAACGCCTGAATTTCAGCCTCGTCAAAAGTTGCAATCGGGGCCTGCGCGGCGTCAATCTGTCCGCCAAAACGGGTCGCGACGACTAGGATATCCTTGTCGTTGGCGCTGCGGTCGTCCTGATCGTCAGCCTCAGCTTCGGCCTGATCGACCGCAGGATTGCTGCTGGGTTTGCTCGGTTCGGACTGCGGGGCGGACTGGGCGTAGGCCGGCGTCGCCGCTAGCAGGAGCCCAAGAGTAGTGAGTGTGCGCATGGCCTAGACGGAAAACTCCAGTAACAATCGGGCGTTGCCTGCCCGCCCCTTGCCCCGCGCTGTCCCTGACCCAGTGTGCTGGCGATGGCAATGCCCCCGGTCGTATCAAATTGTCACTTCGTAGAACGCTGGGCAGACCTACCCACTAATCCCCAAGGCTTCCCTTTTTGCGATTCCGCAGCTATGGGCCGCCGCACCCAACCATACTCAGCACGGATAGTAAGCGCGGATGGCGAAAGAAGAACTACTCGAAATGCGCGGGACAGTGGTCGAACTGCTGCCCAACGCAATGTTTCGTGTCCGCCTTGAAAACGACCACGAAATCCTGGGCCACACCGCTGGCAAGATGCGCAAGAACCGCATCCGGGTGCTGGTTGGCGATGAAGTTCTGGTCGAGCTGACCCCCTATGATCTGACCAAAGGCCGGGTCACCTATCGCTTTATGCCTGGCCGCGGTGGCCCCGGCCAGTCAAGCACTTGAGCGAAGCCCAGCTGATCCTTGCCTCGGCCAGCCCACGGCGGCGCGAACTGATCGCGCGGCTGGGGATTGAGCCGCGCGCGATTGCCGCCGCTGATATCGACGAAACTCCGCTGAAAGCCGAAGCGCCGCGTGTCTATGCTGCGCGGATGGCACGGGAAAAGGCCTTGGCCGTGCCGGGCGGCGATGCTCATGTTCTGGCGGGCGATACCGTGGTTGCACTGGGCCGCCGGATCCTGCCCAAGGCCGAGGACGAAGCCACCGCGCGGACCTGCCTCAAACTGCTGTCCGGCCGTCGCCACCGGGTGTTGTCGGCGATTGCCGTCAAAGCCCCAGACGGCACCCTGCGCGAGCGGATCAGCGAAACGATCGTCATTTTCAAGCAGCTCTCGGCGGCCGAGGTCGACGGTTATATCGCGGGCGGCGAATGGCACGGCAAGGCGGGCGGTTATGCCATCCAGGGCAGCGCTGAAGGGTTGATCCGGTGGATTTCAGGCAGCCATTCCGGCGTGGTTGGATTGCCCTTGTTTGAGACCCGCGCCGTGTTGAAAGCAGCGGGGTTCCCCATTGGCTGAATGGTTGATCGAAGCAGGAATTGGTGAAGAGCGCGCCCTGCTGGTCGATTCCAGCGAGGCGCTGGCGGCGCGGCTACGCTGGCCCGGCGGGCTGGAGGCTGGGCTGGTCGCCGATGCCAAACTGATTTTTCGCAACGCCAATTCCAAACGCGGCACCGCACGGTTTGCCAGCGGCGAAGAAGCCTTGGTCGATAACCTGCCGCACGAAACCAGCGAAGGCGCGGTGCTGCGCCTGGTGGTGACCCGTGCCGCAATGGCCGAACGCGGTCGGCTGAAGCGCGCGCAGGCCCGGCCAACGCAGGAGGCCGCTGGCCCCGCACCAACGCTGGCTGAAGAACTGGGCGCGCGTGTGGTCCGCCGGTTCCCGGTCGGGCTTTGGGAAGACGTGTTGGGCGATGCCTTCAGCGGCGAAGCGGCGTTTCCCGGCGGGGCGCTGACCATTACACCGACCCCGGCGATGACCATGGTTGATATCGACGGCACCTTGCCGCTGCGCGATCTGGCCTTGGCAGCGGTTGAACCGATGGCGGCAGCCCTGGCACGGCTCGATCTGGCCGGATCGATCGGGATCGATTTCCCGAGCCTATCCGACAAGAACGACCGCAAGCAGGTCGATAGCGCACTGGAACTTGCGCTGGCCGATTGGTCGCATGAGCGCACCGCGATGAACGGGTTTGGCTTTGTCCAACTGGTGGCGCGCCTGACCCGGCCATCGTTGCTCCACTTGTGCGCACGCGATCCGGCCGGTGCAGCGGCGCGGTTGCTGTTGCGGCAGGCCGAACTGGTCGATGCCCCCGGTGCTCTGCTGCTAACCTGCCACCCGGCAGTCAAAGCCGCACTGCGTCCCGAATGGCTGGCTGAACTTGCCAAGCGGACCGGCCGCGAAATTCGCATTGCGGCCCAGCCGATGCTTGCCCTGCCCGCCGCTTTCGCGCAGGCGGTGCCGCTATGACCCAGTCCAATCGCAAATGCCCGATCTGCGGCAAGCCTCGCCAGGAAGAGTTCCATCCGTTCTGCGGGGCCCGCTGCAAGGACCGCGATCTGGTTCGCTGGCTCGACGATGGCTATGCCCTGCCCGGCCCGCCTGCAATTGACGAGGATGAGGGAAAGGCCTGAAACCCTCTTGCCAAGCGCGCCCGGCTTCGCCATAGGCGCGCTTCCATCGCGCGGTGGCCCGTAGGGGCTATCTCGCCGAGGCGATGCCCGAGTAGCTCAGTTGGTAGAGCAGCGGATTGAAAATCCGCGTGTCGGTGGTTCGAATCCGCCCTCGGGCACCACTTGCCTCATGGCAAAATCGACAGCACGATCCGCGCCGAAAACCGCGCGCCCGGCGCGATGATCGGCATGGCCGGTAATGCATCGCCCCGGTTCAGCGCATTGCTGATATGCGCAACCGGCTCGATACACAGCGCGTCCGCAGCGGAATTGGCATAGACCACCGCGCAGGGCAGATTCTCGCTACAGTCGATCGCCATTGCCCGGTCTGGCCAAGTGACCCGCACCGGCCAGCTTACCCCGCCATAGCAATTATCGATTTCAAGGTCCGCGATCTCCGGTCCGCCCGCCAAGTCGAGCTGCGCTGAGGGTGCAGCGCCAGATGCTGGCAAATTGCGCGCGTCGGCCAGCCACACCGTCTCTGCCGCCAGAGTCACGCGGGCGTTATCGCGGGGGAAATAGGGGTGATGGCCTATCGCCAGCGGCACTGGCTGATCCGCCAAATTGAAGGCGTTCAGGTCGATGGTCAGCCGGTTAT
>VFKS01000552.1 GCA_009885425.1 Novosphingobium sp. | reverse complement strand
TGGCGGCAGCGGGCGTGACGGTGGCCGAACGCGTGCCGCACCAGTTGCCGCCCAATCCGCACAATGCGCGCTATCTTGATACCAAGCGCGACCGCAGCGGGCACTTGCTGTGAGCACCTGGATCATCCGCCCCGAACAGAGCGGCGATGAACCCGCGATCCACGATCTGGTCAAACGCGCCTTTGCCCCGATGCCATTCAGCGAAGGGGACGAGCAGGATCTGGTTGATGTCTTGCGCGCGGCGGGTGATCTGGTGCTCTCGCTGGTGACGGCCGATGGCGCGGGCGCGATCATTGGGCATATCGGCTTCAGCCCGGTGACGGTGGATCATGCGAGCTGCGGCTGGTTCCAGATGGCGCCGGTCTCAGTCTCACCCGAAGTGCAGTTCACCGGCATTGGCAGCGCGCTGATCCATGCCGGGATTGCCGAGATGGCACAGCGCGGCGCACACGGCATCGCGGTGGTCGGCAATCCGGTTTATTATGAACGCTTCGGCTTTGCCGTGATCCCCGGCCTCGCCCCGCTGTCAGATCATGACTCGCCCTATTTCCGCGCGCAGGTGCTGGCGGGTGCCGCGCCGCAAGGCACCCTGCGATACGCTGCTGCGTTCGGCTAGCGCCGATCCTTGACCTTTAGCCCAGCGCCCAACGTGTTGGGGCCGATCTGAACCGGATCATCTGTCCAGTTGGCCACAAACGTGCTCTTGCGGCTGACGCCGGGGGCGAAGCGGGCGTTGTTGCCTTCGACCACCAGCCCGGCCGAGCTGCGCTGGCGGCCTTCGGGGGCGACGGTGATGAAGGCGGAATAGTTCTCTTTCGACTGGCCCTGCACGAACCAGTTGCCCGCGATCCGGCCCGAAGCGCCGTTCGGTAAGTCGATCATGTAATTGGTTTCGCGCCCGGCGGTATCGTCAAAGCTGCAGTTGATTATGCCGATCCGGCCCGCGCGGCTTTTGAGGTAATGCCCGCCGCGCCCGGCTTCGAACCGGCTGCGGGTGACCGTCACCGCGCCGTAATCTCCGGCATAGAGCGAATGCGCGCAGCCGCCGGGGCCTTCGCAGGTGCCAAGCCGGGTAAAAGTTGATTTGTCGACCGTCAGCGTTGCCGAACGATCGTCGCCGGTCAGGATGCCCTGCTGGCTATCGCGAAACCACGACTGGCTGACTGCAAGGTTGCCTTTTTCCAGCCGGATCCCGGCGCCGTTCCAGTCACCAACCTTGATATTGGTAAAGACCAGCCCTTCGACCCGGGCTGAGGAACCGCGCAACACAAAAGCGGCCTTGTCTTCGCAGGCGACCCCATCGAACACGGCCTGCCCCGGCACAGCAGCGATATAGCCGACATTGCCCTGGGTTTGCACGGCGCAGTCGGCATAGCGGCCGGGCGCGATCCGGATCGTGCCGGTTCCGCCGCCGATGGCGTTGACGGCATCCTGCAGGCGGCCAAAGCCCTGCCCGGATTCGACCACAAGGTAAGCGGGCGCTGCGGACTGGGCTTCGGCAAAGGTGGCGGACAGGGCCAACGCAGCGAAGGCCATTGTAACGAACGGAGGGCGAATAGGCTTTTTCATGTCCTTTGGCGTAGCAGGTCAACGTTAAGAAGCGACCAATCCGTGGGCGATGTCTCTCACCGGGACAAGGCCTTAGCCAAGCGTTTCAATCAGCTTCGGGCGTTTTGACCGGCCGCCCACGCTTGATCGGCGGGCTGGCTTGAACCTTCACCCCGCGCCGGGCCAAGGCCTCGCGCAGCAGCACTTCAACTTCGGCGTTGACCGAGCGAAAGTCGCCCGCCGCCGCCCGTTCCAGCGCGGCATAGAGCGCTGGATCGAGCCGGAGCGGGAACGACTTTTTGCCGGGGGGTGCCATAGCTCAATCAATCAATAGAGCGAGCCGGTGTTGACCACAGGTTGCGTATCGCGCTCGCCGCACAGCACCACCATCAGGTTGGAGACCATCGCCGCCTTGCGCTCGTCATCCAGGTGCACGACGCCCTTTTCGGACAGCATTCCCAGCGCCATTTCAACCATCCCGACTGCGCCCTCGACCAGGGTCTTGCGCGCGGCGACAACAGCTTCGGCTTGCTGGCGGCGGAGCATCGCGCCGGCGATTTCCTGGGCATAGGCGAGGTGCGTAAAGCCGCATTCGTCTACCGTGATCCCGGCCATGGTCAGCCGCGCGATCAGTTC
>VFKS01000059.1 GCA_009885425.1 Novosphingobium sp. | reverse complement strand
GATCCGTGTGGAACATTTCATGAACATATATCGCGAGGACGCCTGTGCAACTTGACCCTTCGGCCGATCAGGCCATGCTAACCACCGCCCGCCGCGCCGCCCGGCGCACACCGTGGATGCCGCTGCTCTCGGCCCTGCTCGAACTGGGCGGCGGTAAGGGCGAACTGGTCCGCCACAGCGAGCGCAACTGGGCCAGCATAACTTTTGCAGGTACCCGCCACTCTGTGGTGATCGCCTTCACCGGGGCTGAGGCGGTGGCCGCCGGGGAGGCCTTCATCGACGCCCTGCCCGAACACGAATTCGCAATTCCGCGCCAATTGGTCGCCGATGCCGCGATCGTCGCGGTGGACCACACCGCCCTGCCCGAACCGCGGCTGGAAGTGACGGCGGAGCTGTTGCTGCTGGAGGATGCCTAGTATCCCAACGCGTAGTCGACCAGCGGGGTCAGTGCTTCGCCCCGGTGGAACCGCCCCAGGTTTTCCAGAAAACGCGCGGCGCTGCGCTGGAACATCCGGTCTTGCGCGCGGCCCGTCAGGTGCATGGTGATCTGGGTGTTATCCAGCCCCCACAGCGGATCGTCGGTGGGCAGCGGTTCGGGCGTGGTGACATCGAGCAGCGCGCCGCCGATCCGCCCTTCGGACAGCGCTGAGGTCAACGCCGCCTGATCGATCACCGAACCGCGTGCGACATTGACCAGCACCGCGTCCGCCTTCATCGCCGCCAGTTCGGCCGCCCCGATCATGCCTTCGGTCTCTGGCGTGGCGGGGACCGAGAGGATAATCCAGTCAAACTCGCCCAGCCGGGCGCGCCATTCGTCTGGTCCAAGTGTGCCCGACCCTGCACTACGGCGAACCTTGCTGACCTCCATTTCGAACCCGATCAGCCGCTTTTCGACTTCCTGCCCGATCGCGCCATAGCCCAGGATCAAGGCCTTGGCCCCGGACAGTTCGCGCTTACCGGGCGAGTCTTTCAGCCATTCATGCCGGTCCTGCGCGCGCACGACTTCGCGGTAGCCCTTGCACTGCACCAGCATCAGCATGACGATATATTCGGCAATCGGCACCGCGTTGATCCCGGCCCCGTTGGTCAGCATCACCCCGCGCGTTTCGAGCAGATCGAGCGGGAACGATTCGACCCCGGCATAGACCGAATTGAGCCATTCCAGCTTGATGGCACGCTGGAAAATCTCGGCCATATCGTCCTTCGAATGCATATCGAACCAGCCGATTTCGGCCAGCGGGGCGAGCGCCACCGCCTCGGCCTTGGTGGTATACCAGCGGGCATCGACCCAGCTTGGCAGGTGCGGTTCGAGCAGCGGTTTGAGCAAGGCGTTGAGAACGGTTACGGTCATTCGGTACTCCGGAAACTGTCCAGCATCGGCGGACGGTGGAGGCATTCGGCAAAGCTGAACGGACGGGTGGTCAGCGGGGCGACCCGCGCGGCATCCGGGTGCGCAGGGTTGAGGTAGATCACGTCCGCCTCTGGCAGCACTTTGGAGCGGATCGCGGCGAGCAGCGAGCGCTTGCTCTCCAGCCATTCGCCCACGAACGCGCGGATCGTCGCTTCGTCTGGATCGGGCACCCGTTCGGGCTGGGCCGCAACTTCAGTCCAGCCGAGCACGAAGTCGTCGGGGATGCCAGCGAAGTCATGCGGCTGATACCGCAGCGCCACCAGCACCGCGAGGCCCGCCTCGCTGGCCAGACTGACCACCGGAGAGCCCGCCGGTGCATATCGCGCACCGAACAGCTCCGCCCCCTTCCCATCGAGCGCCGCATAGGGCGCGCGGGTCAGGCGCCAGAGTTTCATGCTCTTTGATCCTCCCCATCAACTTGCGATGGAGAGGTGGCAGGCCGCAGGCCTGACGGAGGGGCGCTATTTCCCAAGCTTCCAATCCCATCCCAATGGATCGCCGTCCATCACCTCAACGCCTTGGGCAGCGAGTTCGTCGCGGAGGCGGTCGGAAGTGGCGAAGTCCTTCGCGGTGCGCGCTTCCTTGCGCTGCATGAGGGCGGCTTCGATTTCGTCCTCGGTGATCGTTGCGGTTTTGGGGCGGATGCGGAGGTCTTGGCGGGTAAGCGTGAGAAGGTTGAGTCCCAAGACCGAATCCATTTCCTCGATGACCGCCATTTTCTTCTCGTTGTTTGCCTTCTTCATCGAGATCACCGCGTCCAACAAAGAAAGCACATTGGAGGTATTCAGGTCATTGGATAGCTCTGAATCAAAATTGGCAGTAACCGTTCCCACCATTCCGACAATTCCGTCTGACAATTCGACTTTGAGAGACTGGACCCCCATAACCATCCGCTTCAGCCGCACCAGCGCAGCCCCCAGCCCCTCCCAGCTAAACTCCAGCTCAGACCGATAATGCGCCTGCAGGCACATCATCCGATAGGCCAGCGGGTGATAGCCCCGGTCGACCAGCAGTTGCAGCCGCAGGAATTCGCCCGCCGACTTGCTCATCTTGCCGCCGCGGTCGATCAGGAAGTTGTTGTGCATCCAGATATTCGCGCCGGTGTGAGCGCTGCACTCATGCGCCTGGTTCTGGGCGATTTCGTTGGGGTGGTGGATTTCGCGGTGGTCGATCCCGCCGGTGTGGATGTCGAACGGCATCCCTAGCTCGGCTGCGCTCATAACCGAGCATTCGAGGTGCCAACCCGGCGCGCCCCGGCCCCAGGGCGAATCCCATTCCATCTGGCGCGTCTCACCGGCAGGCGTTTTGCGCCAGATTGCGAAATCGGCCTGGTGGCGCTTGCCGCCCACTTCGTCGATCCGGCCCTCGCCGTCCTCGGTAGCGGCACGGGCTAGACGGCCATAATCGGGCACCGTCGAGACGTCGAAATAGAGCCCAGAGTCGAGCTCGTAGCAGTGCTTGTCGGCAATCGATTTGGCGTATTTGATCATCGCCGGGACATAGTCAGTCGCGACGGTCCATTTGGCCGGATCGGTAACGTTCAGCCACTTCAAATCGCGCTTGAATTCGCCCGTATAAAACGCGGCGATATCCCAGGCTGTCTTGCCCGCGCTGGCCGCCGCCTTTTCCATCTTGTCATCGCCCGCATCGGCATCGCTGGTCAGGTGGCCAACATCGGTGATGTTGATGATGTGGCGCAGGTCATAGCCCTTGAACCG
>VFKS01000462.1 GCA_009885425.1 Novosphingobium sp. | reverse complement strand
TCGATCCGCAAACTGATGCACGCGGGCAACAAGCGGGCGCACCTGTGGGAGAATTCGAAGATCTTGCACAAGGGCCTGCGCGATGCCGGGTTCACGCTCGGCACTGAAACACCGCAATCGGCGATCATCGCGGTGATCATGCCCGATCTGGAGCGCGGCGCGTTGATGTGGGAAGCGCTGCTGCACGAAGGGCTTTACGTCAATCTCGCCCGCCCGCCCGCAACCCCTGCGAATATGACACTGCTGCGCTGTTCGCTCTGCGCCGAGCATACGGCCGAGCAGGTCCAGACGATCATCGACATATTCAAACGCGCCGGTGCGGCGGTGGGGATCCTTGGTTAAGTGGCTGATCGCCATGCTCGTGCTGGCGCTGGGTGGAGTTCCGGCCATGGCGGCTGATGCTGTGAACAGCTATCCGCCCCCCGGCATGGTGGACAACGCCTGCCCGGCCAGTCGCGACGGGCTGTGGGCGCTCGATCCCAAGGTGCTGCAAAGCGACTGGGCTTGGCTGTGCCGCTACCAGGCCGACAACGCCAAGGTCGATCCGGCTCATCCGCCGCAAGTGGTGTTTATCGGCGATTCGATCACCGAGAACTGGGTCGGGTTCGACCCCGCGCTGTTCGGCCAGACCCGGCTCGGCCGCGGGATTTCAGGGCAGACCAGCCCGCAGCTGCTGGTCCGGTTCTGGCAGGATGTGATCGCGCTGAACCCGCGCGTGGTCCACATCATGGTCGGCACCAACGATATTGCCGGGAACACTGGGCCGACCACGCCAGAGGCTTACAAGAATGCGGTGCGGGCGATGGTCTCCTTGGCGCAGGCCAACGGGATCGTGGTGATCCTGGGCAGCATTCCGCCCGCCGACAGATTTGGCTGGGCCTCCCAACACCAGCCGAAACCATGGGTCGCCGGACTGAATGGCTGGCTCAAGGACTATGCGGCTCAGCGCGGTGCGATCTTTGCCGACTACTTCACGCCGCTCGCCGGGCCGAACGGCGAACTGCGGGCCGAATACGGCCCCGATGGCGTCCACCCCAACGCAGCGGGCTATGCGGTGATGCGTCCTGTCGCCGAAAAAGCGATCGTCGCTGCCGAAGCCTTGGCCGCGATCACGCAATGACGGGCCGGCTATCCGGCAAGCACGCCGTAATCACCGGCGCCGCGCAAGGGATCGGCAAAGCGATTGCCGAAGCTTTCGTGGCCGAAGGGGCAGAGCTGCTGCTGGCCGATATCGATGCCGAAAGGCTGGCTGCCACCGCCGCCGAACTGGGGCAGGAAGGCATCGTGATCGATGTCGCCTGCAAAGCTGAGATCGCGCGGCTGTTTGCCCGGGTGACCGAGCGCTGGGACGGGCTCGACATTCTGGTCAACAATGCCGGGGTCACCCATGCGGCGGAACTCGATGATCTGACCGAGGACGACTTTGACCGGGTCTTTGCAATCAACCTCAAATCGGCGCTGTGGGCGACGCAAGCGGCGGCACGGTCGATGCAGCCTGGCAGCGCGATTGTGAACATGAGTTCTGTCAACGCGGTACTGGCGATCCCCAACCAGATCCCCTATGTTGTATCCAAAGGAGCACTTAAGCAGCTAACAAATGTAACCGCATTGGCACTTGCACCCAAAGGCATCCGCGTCAATGCGATCGGTCCCGGCTCGATCATGACCGAGATGCTCGCCGGGATCATGAACGATTCTGCTGCAGAAGACCGGATCCTCAGCCGCACCCCCATGGGCCGCTGTGGTGAGCCAGCGGAAGTGGCTGCGGTGGCGGTGTTTCTGGTCAGCAGCGAGAGCAGCTATATCACCGGCCAGACGATCTACCCCGATGGTGGCCGGATGGGCCTGAACTACACAGTGCCAGTAAATCGCGGTTAGCAAGGCGAGCCCCAGATATGACTTCGCCGCAGAGGCCTGTGAAGGCCCCCGCGGCGAAGGTAAAGTTTTCCGCCATCCGCTGGGTCGCATACCGGATGGCGGCACTTCCGCCGCATTGCTGCAAGGCTGGAAGACCCGTCCCTAATGGCCGCGATCCGCGTGAGCCGACAGGGCCGCGACCCGATGATTTCCCGATGATCGGGTCATTTCAATGACTGCCTCTAAGTGCAGAACACTAGCGCGGCTGGCGTTTTTCATTGCATCTTGCGCTTTTTGGGCGGTAACTTGACCCGGCAACAAAGGTGGAAACCAGCGTGAATCCGCGCGGAACAGGGTCAATTCAGGAACAATCAGACGATCCCAATTCAGCCCCGCTGAATGAGGGCGCGTTTTTGCGCCAACCGATTGATCTGGCCCACACCCCGCCATTTGTGCTCGGCGGCCTGCAGGTCGACCCGGTCACCCGCCAGCTCGCCTACTCTGACGGGACAACCGAAACGCTGGAACCCCGCGTTATGGAAGTGCTGGTGGCACTGCACCGGGCCGGGGGCGCAGTGCTCAGCCGCGATGATCTGACCGCCGCCTGCTGGCGCGGAAATGTCGTCGGCGAAGACGCGATCCAGCGGGTGATTCAGCGGCTGCGCAAAGTGGCGGGATTGGCCGAAACATTCCGGATCGATACGATAACCAAGGCCGGATACCGGCTGATGGTGGAAGACACCGCCGCCGAAGGTGCGCGCGGTGATGCCCCCAGCTTGGCCGTGCTGCCCTTCACCAACCGGTCCGGACAAGCAGAGGACGAAGGCTTTGCACTCGGCATGGGCGAGGATCTGGTCGACGCGCTCAGTCAGGGCGTCAACGCCAAAGTGCTCGCCAGTTCGGCCACCGCGAAGTTTCGCGGGCGACCGGTAACCGATTTTCCCGGAACCGGGCGGCGGCTGGGCGTGCGCTATTTTCTGGAGGGTAACGTGCGCCGCAACGGCGATTCTCTTCGCGTCACCGCGCAGCTGATCGAGGCGGCCAACAGTTCCATCGTCTGGTCACAGCGGTTTGAGCGGCATCTTGACGAATTCGCCCAGCTGCAGGGCGATCTGGTGTCCGAAGTGGCGGCGACGCTGGGCGCCACGATCTTCAAACTGGAGATGGACCGCGCACTGCGCAAGCCGTCGAACCTGACCGCATGGGAATGTATCGCCCGGGCGATGGCCGCCAATCGCGAGTATGGGGCCGAGCCGCTCGGCCGGGCGATTGCTGAATCGCAGCACGCTATGGCAATCGCTCCGGACTATGGCCTGGCCCAGGCGATCTATGCCCTGACCATTTCGGGCGCTTACTTTTCGATCAGTCCCACCGATCCCGATCGCGAGCGCGAGATTCAGCATCACATCGATCGCGCTTTCGCGCTTGATCCCGACAATGCCGGGGTGCTGGCGGCAATTGCGGCATCGAGCGCCTATATCGGCCGGCCACTGGAAGGCTGGCCCCGGGCGCTGCGCGCGATCCGGCTTCGGTCGGGCCATGGGCTGGCGCACTATGCCGCCGGGGTCAACGCTCTGCTGCAGGGCAAGGAGCCGGCCGGGATCGCCCATCTTGACGATTTCGTGCAGGTCGAACCGGAATCACATCTGCACTATATCACCCATGCCTGGCGCGGGGTGGCCTATATGCGAATCCGTGATTTTGGCGCGGCACGCGGTGCCTTTGCCGAAAGTCTGGCGCTGTTCCCGGGCAATTTCATCGCGTTGCTATTGTTGACCTGCATCGAGCAGAGCGAGGGCGGACATGCGGCTGCGCTCCAGCACTTGGCCAATGCGCTGGAGCTGGATGCGAGTGCATCGACTGACCTCTACCACACCCGGATCGGCAGGTTTTTTGCCGGTTCGGATCTGCAGGACCGAATGCATCAGGCGCTTGATGAGGTCTGGTCCGAGGTGACTGCGTAACCTCGCTTGCCAAGTCTGAATTTGACAGGCAGACCCGGCACCGGGTCGCGGTCTGTCGGTTCAAAGGAAGTCCGGATGCGATACGGTCATGTGGCGCTTGGCGCCGCCGCCCTACTGGTCATTGCACTGCCGGGTCAGGCGCAAGACACGCCAAAGGCCACCCCGGCGGCCGAAGCCGCCCACCCCGACGGGCATGACCATTCTGACAAGGCCGCGCCGAAAAGCGCGCAATTGCTGGAAGGTTACGGGAACGGAGGGTTCGCGGTCACCGGCGCAAGCCCAGCGGCGCAGGCGTTCTTTTCCAACGGAATGGAACTGGCCACCGCCTTTGCCCACAAGGCTTCAATCGTGGCGATGGAAGAAGCGGTTCGGCTCGATCCGGCTTGCGCGATGTGCTTGTGGGGCCTAGCCTATACCTCGGGCCCGACAATCAATTATGGCAAGGACTGGCCCGAACGCAAGAAGCTCTACGCCATGCTCGGCGCCGCTGC